>JBDKTH010000640.1:0-1812 GCA_039680305.1 Thermoguttaceae bacterium
GACTTCTGCCTGAAAGCAACGGTCAAGTAGATTCGTGTGCCACTGCTTGCCTGGAAGGCAGGTAGGGGAAGACAACAGGTGGATTAGCCTGTCAATTCCTTCCGAGCGATGGGAACGATTCGCCCGGTCGAGCGATATGTACGTTCGACCGTCCGGCGGCGCGGAGTTGGGCGGCCCGGCTGCGCAGTTCCTCAGTGCCGCCGTGTACCAGCAGGATCGGGACGTCGCGAGAGACGCTGGCCAGCCAGCGGTCGAGGTCGGCGGTGTCGCCGTGGCCGGAAAAGCAGCCGAACGATCGCACCTGGGCCTGCACCGGGATCGACTTTCCCAGGACTTCAAGTTGACGCACGCCGGCGGCCAATTGCCCCCCTTCGCCCTGCGGATCTTGATAGCCGACCAGGAAGATGTGCGTGGTTGGCTCGGGCAGCAGGCGGGTTAAGAGCCGCTGCGACCAGAGGGCCGTGGTCATGTCGCTGGGGCTGATCAGGATCGCCGGACGCGGCAGGTCGCTGGGCACGGTCTTGCGAACCTCGCTCGGCTGCCAGGCCCCTGGATCGGCCGCCACGTCGTCGCGAAACCAGCCGTCGTGCTGATGCTTCTCGTACAGTCCGGTGATCGTGCGTGCGGTGGGCGAGGGGCAGTAGATCGGCGTCGGCCTGGCCAGGAGCCCTTCACGCTGGGCTAACTGCAGCTCGTAGAGGATCTTTTGGGTCCGGTCGAGCGTAAAGGCCGGGATCCACACCACGCTGCCGCTTCGCACGGCCTCGCCGACCGACCGCCGGAACGCGGCTCGCTCCTCGTCGACGGCCTGGTCGCGATGCGTGGTTCCGTAGGTCGTTTCCAGGATCACGGTGTCGGCCGCGGGGGCGGGCTTTGGCCCGGAAAACAACGGGGAGAGGTCGTTGCCAAGATCGCCGGAAAAGAGAATCCGGCGTTTGCCGCCGGCCGAGGGCGTTTCGAAAAGGTCACTCGCCGAGCCGGGGATGTGCCCGGCGTCGATCAGGGTCACGATCACGCCCGGGGCGATCTCCGTGGGCTTGTCATATTCCAACGGGCGAAACAGGCGGCAAATCGAGGCCACCTCGTCTTCGGCACAACGCTGGCACAGGAACGTCTTGACCGCCGGTTGGCGCTCGCGATGCCGCTCGGCAAGCTCAGCCGCGCAGCAGCGGTCGGTTTCCAAATGGCCGTCGTTGATATTCTTGCGGTACTTGCACGCACGCCAGTGGACGTAGAGCGACCGGCCACTTTCGGCGGCCTTCTCTCGTGCGGCCTTGGACCATACCCAGGTCCGTACCCGCTGGCGGTCGAAGCAAACCTGCATCAGGAGCATCGGCTCGGCCAGTTCGGCCGTGGGCCGGGTGAGATAGATTGGGCCCTTGAACCCCTGCTCGACCAGCAAGGGCACCCGGCCGATGTGGTCCAGATGGGCATGCGTCAGAAAGAGTGCCGCGACCGAGGCGGCATCGGCCGGCAGGACGGTCGACTGCCGGGCCGCTTGTTCTTCGCGGTCGGCACGGCGGTCGTCCCCCTCAGGGTAGAAGATGCCGCAATCGATCATCCAGCGATGCTGACCCGTTTCGAGTACGGCCAGCGAGCCCGACACGCGACCCGCGGCGCCGTAGACGGTGATCGTCTCCCCCGCCGCCGTCTGAACGAGCAGACTCACGGAAGAGATGAGCAGCAGCAATCGGGCCGCGGATGACATGATCATGGAAGACAGCATACCAGCAGATCCCCATTGATCGCAACACTCGCTCCCGTTTAGCCCGGTCGCTTGCGACCGGAGTAGCCCAGCCGCCCCACCACCAC
>JBDKTH010000941.1:0-1653 GCA_039680305.1 Thermoguttaceae bacterium
CGGCCATGGGTGAGGCGTCGGCTCGCGACTCCCCCACGAATTCTGCGGAGGAGCCAGAAAACGTGTGCCACGGCTTCGGTCGGCGTCGCCGACGGTGCAGGGAAGCCGTGGCACACGAGGTGGATCATCGCGAGGCGCGGTGCTCTGAGAGGATCAGAGCGAGGCCAATTCGGCTTCGTGGAGTTCGAACGTCTTGGTCTCTCCCGCCTTGAGGATCACATCACGCTGGACCACTTTCCCGCGGTCCTCAACTTGGATCTGGAACCGATAGCTGGCCCCTGGCTCAAGCCGGGACAGATAGACCCGCCGGTCGCCGGAGGCTTTGGTGGGCCGGTTGTTGATCATCACCTTGGCCGATTGCGCCACGTACAGCACGATGGTTCCGGCGTCCGTTCGCTGGTCTTGGGTCCGGTCGCCCTGCGACGGGGCGGCCGGCGGAGGCGGCGGAGGGGTCGGAGCCGTCGTGGGTGCAGCCGGGGCCACAACCGGAGCGACGCCCGCGACGGGGCCGCAGGTGGCCGGGGCACATACAGGCGGCGCACAGGTTACAGGCATGCAGGAGACGGGGGCACAAGAGACCGGTGCACACGACACGGGCATGCAAGACACGGGGGCGCAGGAGACCGGCATGCAAGACACGGGCGCACAGGAAACCGGTGCGCAGGACACCGGAAGGCAACTGACCGGCCGGCACGAAATCGGAACGCAGCTCACCGGAGCGCACGACACCGGAGCACAGGACACGGGGCCGCAGGTCATTGGGCCAAATCGGTGGTGGAAACCCGCATTGGCCTCAGCGGCGAACCCCACAACCAACAGAAGTGACAACACTAGGCGCATCGAAGAACCCTTTCTGCAAGAGTCAAAGGAGCCAACAACATGAGAACCCTAGCTTATGCCGAAGCTGAAGCAATAACTCCCACGTGGGGATTCTTTCTCCGGCAGCCGTCCCTGAGCCGATGTCGCGGGACATTGGTCTCCCCACGGCCCTCATGTTGCCTTTTGGCAGCGATTCACTCGATGGGTCGTCTTGAACTGGCTCGCGGCGCCGACGAATCCCGCCGGCCGGGTGCGGTTCGAGGCGGATGAAACGATTCGGCCGGATGTAACGACTGTGCAGCCTCGGGGTGGAGTGTCCAGTCGTGGACGCGATCTTGGTCACACGCTGTTGCCAAGATCGTCCCGAGAATGCGTTACGCGGTTCCAGGGTGCGGTGTGTGCGTGGTCCATCCTCGCATTGAGGATGCTTCGGGGCGTTCCCTCTGGATGCGACATCTTGTCGCAACCCTCGTCCCGCCTATGGCTTCGGTGCGGTCGGGCTGGCACAAACGGTGGCGACGACGGGGGGGATCTGCGAGGCTGGGACCGCGTGAATCGCGAATCCCGGCGGCCTGGATCGTTGTTGGCCAGAGGGCGGAGAATTCCCGCGCGATGCGATCCGCGATCTTCGCCAAGCTTCGCGAATGTACCCCAGGGGCGTACGATGACTTGCAGGATGGTCTGCCAATCAAGCCCCAACGTTGTCTGGAGCCAATGGCTTACTGTTGGTTCAGAAAGGAAACCGCGATGAAGCGACTCACCCCCTGGAAGGCAATTGTCGTGGCCTCGGGCTCGCTACTGCTGTTTTCTGGGGCGGGCCTGCTGGCCCAGGTC
>JBDKTH010001232.1:0-4497 GCA_039680305.1 Thermoguttaceae bacterium
TCTGAAATCTGAAATCCCAAATCTGAAATCCCCCATGCTTCCTCCCGAACTCGACGTCTGGCACATGCAACGGGCCCTGGAGCTGGCGACGCTCGGGCAGGGATATGTAGAGCCCAATCCGATGGTCGGCTGCGTGATCGTCGAGGGGGCGGAGATCATCGGCGAGGGGTGGCATCGGCGCTATGGGCAAGCCCACGCCGAGATCGAAGCCTTGCGTCTGGCTGGACACCGGGCTCAAGGGGCCACGATGTATGTCACCCTGGAGCCCTGCTGCCACCAGGGCAAGACGCCGCCCTGCACCCGGGCCGTGATCCAGTCCGGGGTTCGCCGCGTGGTGATCGCCCAGCGCGATCCGTTTCCCCAGGTCAACGGCGGCGGACTGGCCGAGCTGCGGGCGGCCGGGATCGAGGTCGAGGTGGGCCTGCTGGAGGCCGAAGCCCGACGGTTGAACGCCCCGTATCTCAAGCTCCTGGAGACGGGCCGGCCGTGGATCATCGCCAAATGGGCGATGACGCTCGACGGCAAGACGGCCACCCGGGTCGGCTCCAGCCGCTGGATCTCCAATCCGCAGTCGCGGGAGATTGTCCACGCCTTGCGCGGCCGGGTCGACGCGATCGTGGTAGGCCGGGAAACGGCCAGGCTCGACGATCCCCTGTTGACCGCCCGGCCGCCGGGACCCCGCACCGCGCTGCGAGTGGTGATCGACACGCGCGGCGAGCTGGCCCTCGACAGTCAACTCGTGCGCACCGCCCGGGAAGTGCCGCTTTTGGTCGCCGTCGGCCCCGACGCCTCAGCCGCCGATCGCCACGCCTTTGAGGCCGCCGGCTGCGAGGCCTTCGTCTGTCAGGCCGAGAGCCACAAGGAGCGTCTTCAAGACCTCCTGCGCGAGCTGGGCCGGCGACGCATGACCAATGTCCTCGTCGAAGGCGGCGGCCGGTTGGTCGGCAGCCTGTTGGACATCGGCGAGATCGACGAAGTCCACGTCTTCATCGCCCCCAAACTGATCGGCGGCGCAGCCGCCTGCACCCCGATTGCCGGCGACGGCGTCGACGACATCGCCCACGGCCTGGTCCTCGATGAGCCCGAGTGGAAGCAGGTGGGGAGCGATATGTATTTGAGGGGGAGAGTCCACAAGGACTAAGGACTAAGGACTAAGGACTAAGGACTAAGGACTAAGGACTAAGGACTAAGGAAAAGGGATATCGCGGGCTAACGAAGACACAAGGGGGCAAATATGGGGCCGGGAGGAGACTCGGATCGACGTCGGGGCGATTCGCCGCCGTTCGATCTCTGCGAACGTACGTTCCAGTTTTCGTTGCGTGTTGTCCAGCTTTGCATGACCCTCCAGCAGATTCAAGGCGTTGGCTGGTTGCTGTCAAAACAGTTGTTTCGGGCGGGGACATCGATCGGGGCAAATGTTGAGGAAGGGCAAGCGGCTCAGAGCCGGAACGACTTTATTTCCAAGTACTCGATCGCCAGAAAAGAAGCCCGAGAAACCCGCTACTGGCTGCGGCTCCTGATCGCCAGCAAGCTGCGAGATTTGCCCGAAGCCCATTTGCTCATGAACGAGACTGAGCAACTGATCAAAATCCTGACCGCTTCGCTCCGAAAAGCTCAGGCCAACCGCAACTGATCTCCGTGCCCCGGTTCCCTTGGCCCGTGCCCCACATCCTCGTCCTTAGTCCTTCGTCCTTCGTCCTTCGTCCTTTTCCGCCTGGAGCTGCTCCAGCCCCTCTTCCACTCGCACAAACGCCTGGCTTTCGGGCACTTCCGCGCCTTGGCGGAGTTCGGCCAAGAGGTCGCCGAGAAGCTCGCGTTCGAGCCATTGGGCGAGCCAGGCGGCGCGACGCTGGGCGTATTGGGATTGGAGACGGCCGAATAGGCGGCCGGCGGCCTGACGGACGCCTTCGCTCGTGGTGCTCACGACGGCCTCGCCGCCAACGGTGATCCCGCCGGTGATCGCTGCTTCCCGGGCCAGTTCGACGGCCGTGTGGCCGGCAGCTTGCACGACCAAATCGCCGGCCACGACCCAGCCGCTGACGGCCAGGGTGATCGTGATCGCCGGCCGGGCCAGCGCGGCCGCATGGTCCAGCGATCGCAGGAAGATTACCGCCCGGGGATTCCGCTCGCGCCAGGCGTCCAGTTCGGCCCGGAGAAAGGCTCGATAGTCGTCGTCCACCGCGGGCAGTTCGGCGTGGGCTTCTTCGATATGAGCGAGGAGCTTTTCCCGAGAGTGGCCGCTGAGCAGGGCCATCAGCCGGGGACGGAGCGTCTCGTTGCCCACCTGGGCCAAGCGGTCCAGCTCGTCGAGCATCTTTTCCACGGCCAGCACGATCGCCCCGCGTTCCTGGCGGCGGAACCCGTCCAACGGATCGACGCCTTCGGGCTGCGACATGTTCCACAAGGTGCGCACCGGCCAAGTCACTCCTTGGCCGATCGTCCGATAGAAGCCGTGGATGTTCCGCGACCAGGCACTGCGGCTGACGTCCCACCAGGTGCCGATCTCGTTGACCAACACCCGCGGCGGCAGGCTCGGCCAGGCCACGCGGGCCATCTCGGTGGCGGAAAGCGCATCCCGAGCCGCGGCGAAGTCGGCGGCCGCCGCGCGGATCGTGGCCAGGTAGGCGCCGGCCCCCTTGTCCGCATCGAGCACTCGGGTGAGGGCTCCGCGGAGCGTGCGGATCTTGATCGCGTCGAAGTGCATCGCCGCCAAGTCCTCGCGCAGGCTCGACGGCCCAGCCGGCTCCTGACGCCCATCGGCGCCCACGGCGTAGAATGGCAGGCGCAGTTCCTTGGCCGCCGCGCGGTCCAATGGCACCACGTAGACCAGTTCCGGCGTGGCCCCGGTCTGGGCACGGAACGTGTCGAGCCACAGCGGCCAGTAGGGCCGGTCGTCTTCCAGGTCGATCTGGTTGAACACGGCGATGATCGGCTTGTCGGCCTGGACCGCTTCGCGGAAGAACTGCTTGACCGCGGCGTCGTTGTACTTCTGCTGGGTGAGCACGGCCACCAGCACGTCGGCCGCCTGGCGGATGGCGTGAGCCCGCTGCCAATTGACCTTGGCGTCGGAGTCGACGTCCGGGGCATCCAATAGCAGCAGACGCTGCGGCACGTTCCGCCCCACGCGCCAAAACAGGAGGTTCTCCGGCGTCTCTTCCAACGCTTCGTCGGCCGAGCGCCAGGGCTTGAGCTGGAAGTTCTCAAACAGCCGGGCCAACATGTCTCCGTCGCTGGCTCCCGACGGGATCAGGCAGACCGGATGCTTGGTGCCGGCCGCCAAGGGGCTCACGGCGCTGGCCACCTCGCCGGCCAGGTGATTGAACAGGAGCGACTTGCCGATGTTCGTCCCCCCGACGATCGCCACCACCAGGAACGGCTCGGTCTCCAGTTGCGGCCGGAGCTTGTGCTCCAACAGCTCGAACCACTCCTGGCCCGCGGGAGTCGGCACTCCGATCCGGACCGCGGCCGGCACCAGGGCCGTAATCGCTTCATCGAGTTGTCGGAGCTGGGCGGCCCAGTCGGCGAAGTCGAGCGACATGGAGGAAAGGGTTCGGGGTTAGGGACTTCGGGAGTATTCCTACAAAGATACCGTATAACCGCCAGGCTCATAAGGACGGAACTGACGATCGGGGGGGCGACCTTTTGTTTCCCCGCCAGATTGGTGGGAGACGATCAGCGATGCTCGACTGCGTGTTTGAACCTTGGCCGTGGTCAGAGCAGTCGCCATTCGGGACGTTCGGAATCCGTCTGGAGCTGCGAATCCGTAGCCGACAAGGTGGCAACATCCTCCAGTCCCCAGAGCCGGAATCCGCCGCGGAAGGCGGTGAGATTGCCGCCCAGACGCACGCCGGGCGGCAGGTTCTTCAAGTCGTCCGGCTGCTTCAGTTTCTTGGCGTTTCCGCCGCCGAGCACGACGTAGTCGGCCAGGAACGCGTCGTGCAGTTCGGTCACCAAAGCGCCGAGGTCTCGCAACCAAGCCGTTTTGCCCCGCTGTTTCAGCCCTTGGCGGCTGAGCGTCTCGCCCCACGTTTGTTTGCCCTTGCGTTGAAGGCGGCCCAACTCCAGGGGCACGATCACGTTGTCGGCGATCAGCGTCGAGCCCAAGCCCGTGCCCAGTCCCAAGAACAGCATTCGTCCGCCTTCGTAGCTGCCGAGGGCCTGCATCGCCGCATCATTGATGATCCGCACGGGCCGGTCGAAGGCGGCGGCGAAGTTGAAGCCGACCCAGCCGGGGCCCAGATTCCCCGGCTCGGAGTGCGGACCGTTGGCCCGGACCATGCCCGGGTAGCCGATCGACAAAGCTTCGTAGGACCAGTCCTTGGCGAGCTCTCGCACCCCTTCGACCAAGCGTTCCGGCGTCAGCTCCGTTCCCGAAGGCATCTTGCGGGGCGTTGATTCGCCCGTGACCAACGCCTTGACCTTCGTCCCGCCAATGTCGAGCACGAGGATCTTCATCATACGCCCTCAGCGGAGTGGTTCTTGCCACAAGCACCTTGG
>JBDKTH010000996.1:0-6083 GCA_039680305.1 Thermoguttaceae bacterium
ACCGGGGGCAGGCGAAGAGCGGTTCCGGCTGGGGCCGGCGTCAGACTGGAGGGCTCGCTCGACGCCTCGGCCGCCACCAATTGTTGGTAGCTGACCTGATAGACCTCGTTCTTCGGCTCCAGCTTGACCGCCTCTTCGTAGTGGGCCTCGGCACCACGCCGTTGCCCCGTGACATCCAGCAGCAAAGCCACGCCGTATTGGACTCGCGCGTCGTCCGGATGGGCTTTCAGTGCCGGTTGAAGGACCTCAAGTGCTTCTTGCGGACGGTTGGCAGCCGCCAGCACATCGGCCAAGAGCAGCCGGGCGTCGAGATGGTCGGGCGTGTGTTTGAGCAGCGAGTCGAGCCGCCGGCAACATTCCTCGTGGCGGCCTTCAGCCCAGAGTGCCTGCGCCGCCTGGAATTCGGCATACTCCCGTTGCTTGTCGAACTCGCGCAACGTCTCGGCATTCCGCTCACCGCGGGTCTGCGAAAGGGTCTCGCTCTTCGGCGAGGCCGGCTTCATCGTATTGCAGCCCGCCGGGAGCACGAGCGCGAGTGTGAGAACCCCGACGGCTGCCCATCGCGTCTGTCCGTTCATGGCAGTTTCCTGGGTCGCACGATGTCTTTGTGGGTTCCGGGGACGCCCGGGTCCAGGGGATGCATCGGCATCGCCGCAGGGGCCGGCTCCCGCTGAAGCTCGTCGAGCAGCCACGGCGACACGGTCGCCTGATCCAACGGCGCGGTGGGCGGTGCGGGCGCTGGCCCGCAGAGCGTGTGGTCGCCGATCGGCGTGCCGGTCCAGATGTTGGCCCGCAGGTCGATCGCCGCCCGGTTCTGCGGGTCGAACTGGACCGAAATCTCGGCAAACCGCAAGGCTGTGTCCCGATCGCCGCAGGCCCAGGCATTCTGCGCCAGCCGGAAGTAGCGTCGCCCGACCGCCTGCCGGCTCAAGGGGCTCATCTTCTCGGCAATGACGGCCTGCCGGCGGTGGAACTCACCGGCGGCCTTCGTCCCCTCGGCGTTCGCCTCGGGCTGATAGATGATGTGGGGGGTGATCAGCACGAGGATCTCATGCCGTTCCTGCGTCTCCGCCCGGTTGCGGAACAACGCGCCGACATAAGGGAGATTTCCCAAAACGGGGAGTTGGTTCCCCGTCACCTTAAGCTCCTCCCGCATCAAGCCGCCGATAATCAGGGTGCAGCCATCGCGGACCGCGATGTTGCTGGTGACCTGGGTGATCTCCTTGTCCGGCACGAGCGTATTGGCCTTCTCGACCACCTCGCCGGTGGAAAGCTCGGGATGCACTTCCATCCGGATCATTCCATCTGGGGAGATGAAAGGACGCAGCCGGAGGATCGTCCCCGTGTCCAGCATCTGCATGTTGGAAGTCGTGCTGGTCTCCGTTTGGACCGTGCTGCTCACGTAGCCCTGCTGGCGACCGATCTGGATTTCCGCCCGCTGCTTGTTCATCACCATCAAGCGTGGCGTGGCGATCACGTTCGTCTCGTTGAGCTCCTCCAGGGCATTGATGAAGGCGCCAAGATTGCTGTCCAGGAAGGCGAAGGCCAGGCCGCCGCTCGTGAAGGTGGTGGGCAGTGTTTGCGCGGGCGTACCAAGCGACAGTTTGAGGTTCTGTTTCTCACGGAGCAACTGCCAGTTGACCCCCAGCTTGTCCTTGTCGGTGAGCTTGATGCTGAGGATCATCGCCTCGATCGCCACCTGCATCGGCTGGATGTCGATCTCGGTGACCATCTGGTCGATCTGGGCCAGCACGGCCTCGTAGTCGCGGACCAGGATCACCTCGCCCCCGGCGAACTTGTTGCCGCCGGCTTTGTCGGCGTCGGATCCGATGCCGGCTTCGGCCGGCGTGGAGACGGTCACCACGCCCACCTTGGGCGTCACCAACGGCTGAAGCAAGGCCTGCATTTCCTGGGCGGCCACGTAGTTGGGCCGGTAGACCCGCGTGCCGACGCGGTCGAGCATCTGTTCGATCTGATCGAACTCCTGCGGCGAGCCGACGTAGATGAAGTTTCCTTCCCGGCGTGCCACCAGGCCGCTGGTGCGCAGGATCGCGTCCAACGCGCTGTTGAGGTCCACGCCGTTGAGCACGGCAGTGATCTTCCCCTGCACGGAATTGCTGGCCAGGATGTTCAGGTTTCCCTGGGCGCTGAGCAGTTCCAGGACTTCACGGACGTCGGCATCCTGAAGGTTGATGCTCAGCCGTCCATCGCCTTCGCCCGGATGGCTGGGAACGATCCGCGCCCTCGGCTCCGACATTCTGACCGTGGTCGGCGGAACGCCCCCCGGAGGCAACGTCACCCCGGGTGCTAGCGTCGGCTGCGGCGAGCCCGGTGCGGCCGCCGGGGTCGACTGTGGCGTGCCGGGGGCGGGCGTCGGCTGAGGCCCAAGCCGATTCTGCAACGTCTCCAGCAGCTTCAACAGCCGTGGATCGGCTTCGGCCTGGACCTGGTAGGTGCGTGCGGGATACGGCTCCGCAACCACGGGACCGGGCGAGTGCAGCGATGACGTCGATTCCTCAAGCGTCTCGTCCGCCGGCTTTCGCAGGGGAACATGCAGCGAGGTCAACTCGCGCTGGCGCGACGTGTCCCGCCGTTCCAGACGCGGCACCGCCAGTGTCTTCGACGCGGCCGGCTTCAACTCCTCGGGCGGGCTGGTGGTAAAGGCTACACACAGCGCGAGCCCCACACCGATCGTCGCGAACAGGCCAAGCAGGGTTATGCGTGAGAGGAGAAACATGGGTCTTCCATGACGCCAGTAATGCTCTCAATTTACAATTTGCATTTTTCAATTCTCAATTTGCAGTCAATGGACGTTGCCAGTCAATCAAGGATTGCAAATTGAGAATTGAAAAATGCAAATTGCAGATTGAAAAGGGGGACCACTATCTACCGGGACTGCCGCTGAGTTGGATCCGGTCGGAGAGCTTCTTCTCGGGAATCGCCAACTCAAAGCGGTGTCCTTCGCGTTCCAGAACCACATGCCGGGAATGAACCTCGGCCAACCGGAAGAGGATCTCTTGCGCCTCCTTGCCGCACTTGAGGACTTGCCCCTCCCGATAAATCCGCCCGTTGATCAACGCCACCCGCCGGTCGGAACCAACAACCGTACTCGACAGTCTCAGCCCCAGTTGCTCCGGCGTAATGACCACTTGAACCACGGGGACGGCCTTCACCTCCTCCTGAACCACTGCCGACGGAATCGCATGGAACGGGTCGCGGCGAGTCTTCAACATGTCGGCCGCCGTCGTCCGCGGGTCTCGTTTCCTCCACTCCACCAGTTGTTGCCAGGTGGCGGCCGGTGCCGCCGTCGCCGTTGAGGCCGGAGCCGGACTGCTGACATCGCGAGTGGCCAGAGGCGATCCCGTAGGCGAAGGCTGGCTCGATTCCTCCCGGGAACCGACCAATCCCCACACCAAAGGCGCCCAAAACCACAGGGCCACCACGACCAGCAAGCCCAGCACGCCAGCTTTCGCCGGGTTCCGGGCCGCTTCGCGCCGCAACTGCTTGATCCAACGGTTTGCACTCACGACTGTGACGCCGGACCGCTGCGAGGGGCCCTCACTTTGGTCCGTCTCCTCCTATATCGGTCAACTGGAGAGATTGACCTGATCGGAATTCTTGGGATTATCAGCAAAGATCTCCAAAACCACCTCACACCCCACATCCTTCCCACCTTCACTCGCCGCTTCCATACGCAGACTGGCAACCCAGATGGTTTGAGGAAGCCGCTCCACGGACTCGACAAACCGGGCAATTTGGCTAAACTGCCCCGTGCAGCCAATCGCCAGCGGAATCCGGCGAATCCGGCCCAGCGTCACGGGGTTGTCGGGGTCGAACCGCGTGGTTGTCACCCCGGCGGCCTTGGCCAATTCCGAGATCTGGCCGAACAGGACGGCTATCTCCGCTTCCGAGGGGCTCGCCTCTTGCCACGCCGTGGTGTACTGGAGCGTCGTCTTGACCTGCATCTCGGTTGCCGCAAGCGCGGGCGCCACCATCTCCGTCTGGCGCACAAACTCCTGCTGGGTGGTCAGTTGCTGGGTCAGTTCGGCGATCGCTCGTTGCTGCGGAAGAAAGAAGAAATAGAGGTAGGCCGCCGCCAAGGCGCCGGCAATCGCCGGGACCGTCCAACCGTTGTGAAGAAGCTTTGAGTTCATCTGGGATTCCCGGAATAATCAGTGAGCGGTTGACACCTGCGCAGTGGACAGGGGCTTGGCGAGCTTGTCTTGGTTGGTCGGCCCTCCCGGCTGCCCGTACCCCGGCCGCAGGAGCACGGTCACACTGAAGTGCAGCTGCTCACTGGAGCTCTTCGGGCCTTTGGGTGCTTTTTCGATCGAGGCCAGATCGGCATTGGCCACGAGAGGCGTCTTGGCCAGTTGCCCCAAGTACCGATACAACGCGGCCGTATCCTGCGTGAATCCGCTCAACACGACCGAAATCGGCTGCGTGTCGCACTGCTGGCGGAGTTGCTTCAGGTCGCGGGCCGCCGGAGCCATCTTCTTGAGCTTGTCCTGCGAGGCCTTATCGCGGTCTTCGCCGCTCCACCCCCGCTGCCCTTTGGCCTCGCGCTGCATCTGCAGCTTTTCCAAAACGACCTCATTGGGCAAGGAGGCCAACAGGGCATCAAGGATCCGGCTGCTCGGCCAGGGATGCTGCAGGTAGGTGAACAGTTCGGCATCGGCCCGGGCCGCCGCCAGTTGCCCCTGCAGTTCGCTCAACCGGCGGTTCTGCTGGAGCGCAGCGTCGTACTGAGGCGTGACCATCGCCAGTTCGGCCGCCAATTGCGAGCGGCGATGATATTGGATGCCCACGGTAACGGCCACCAGGGCGACCACCACGAGGCTGACGATCAGTTGCCAAGGCTGCGCTTGCAGGCGCACGCGTTTTTCGCGGTATTCGGCGGGCAGGAAGTCGATTTCGGGGATCGTGTATGCCGGGGTCATCTGGCAGGCTCCTTAATTCACCTGCCGGAGTGCAAGTCCGGCGGCCATGTCCCATTGTCCCACCCGGCCCCAGGAGCCTTGCTTCTCAAAGCTCCGCAAGGGATCGCCCAGTTCGCAGGGCAGGCCCAATCGTGTCGTCAGGTTTTCCAACAGCGATTCATTGGCTTCGCCCCCGCTCACCACCACGCGGGCCAGCGGCTGGCCACGGAAGGTCACGCTGTAGTAGCGAAGGCACATCGATAGCTCGTTCCCCAGACGATCCAGCACCGGGCGGAGCGACTCGGCGATGCTGCGGGTCACTTCGGGGTCGCGCTGGTCGGCGCGGCGGTCGCCATTGTGGCGACGCAGGGCCGCCGCGTCGCTGAGGCTCATTTTCAGGTGCCGGGCCACGGCCTGGTCGAGATGCAGGCCGCCGACATCCACGTATTTGACGAACATCGCCAGCGGCCCCTGGGCAATGACCACGACCGTGCTCATCGCCCCCAGGTTGACGAACATCGCCCGTTGCTCCTGGTCCTCATCGCGGCGGAACTGCCGGACGTAACAGCGAAGCAGCGCGCTGGGTTCCACGTCGATGGCCACCGGCCGCAAGCCGGCCGCCTCGGCCACGCCGACGATCCGCTGAATCGTTGGACGGTGGCAGGCCAACAGGATCACTTCCCGGCGGAGTGCCTCCCCCTGGCGCACGTCGGCCGCTTCGAGAAAGCGGACCTCGGCTTCTTCCTTGGCGAACGGCACGCGGTTGGCCGCCTCGCCGCAGACGATTCGGTTCAACTCCGCTCCCGTGGCGTGCGGCACGCGGATATTCTGCACAAACAGATTGCCGGCGCCCAGGGAGAAGACCGCCTCGCGCCCGCGGAACTGGCGTCCTTCCCTCGCCCGTTCGAGGGCCTTGACCACCTCGGCGTCACGCTCCTCCGGGCTTGCCGTCTCGGTGGCCGTGAGGTCCCAGCGTGCCGCCTCCACCACCTGCGTGCGTTCCCCATCAAGCTGCAACAGCTTGACCGAGCGGCTGCCGATGTCGATCCCAATCGGGCTCCAGCGATGTCGTGTAAACCATCCGACCATGCAAGCTTCCTCTATGAGGATCAAACCACCGCGGTGCGATCAACGGTTCGACTTCGCCTTGAGCGACGATGCCGG
>JBDKTH010000485.1:0-19529 GCA_039680305.1 Thermoguttaceae bacterium
AATCCCCCAGTCGGCGATCGTGCGGCAGACACGGTGAATCAACTGCCGTACACTCGTCTCCCGTTCGACAGTCCCCAGTTCCCCATAGAAGTACTTGCTCACCACCACGTTGGTGGCCAGCTGCGACCAGTTGGCCGGGATCTCGCAGTCCTTCTGCTCAAACACCACCTCGCCGCCCTCGCCTTTGATGGCAGCGGTCCGGAGATCCCACTGAACCGTATCAAACGGATCCTCGACGTCTATCGGGCAGAAGACCGCCTCGACCATCAGACCTCTGCGCGCCTGATCATCGGCCGGCGGGGTCTTGCGAGTACGAAGATGGGGTTTTGCGATCGTAGATTTGACAACGCGGGACTCAAGATCAGCCATCACTGCGCTCCTTCCGCACATTCCCGGGGCATCCATTCCGCATAGTGTACACTAGTACACAATTGATATCAGCTATCCGAAACGGCAGCAATTAGCCAAAGCCGTACCACAATAGGGAAACTCGGAAAGCAAAATCCCCGAACCAGGGGATGCTGAGATCAGTGTGTGCACCCTACATATTGTAGCCGATGCCCTTGGAACCACAACATACAGGCGTGTAACGCTCCAAGTGTAACGTCATCTGGTCGTCGGTCAATAACCGTCCGCTCACAGATCCCAAGCCCTAGCGCCACGGGAATTTGCGTCACGACGTCGTGCTAGCGGGGCTGGCAAACCCTCGCCTAACAATCGCCACAACTCCCAATGACATCACGAGTTGGGAAGTTCTCGCCCCGGTCCCCCTTGACGATCGAGGTCACGGGAGATTCTCAGCGAGATTTTCTCTTAACCCAGACGGCCGGGGAACCTGCGCAAGCCTTGTCAGAAAACCGGCGTTGACTCCAAGTCTGCCAACGAGTTATCGTGGCCCGCCTCTTAAGTAGGATTGCGAAGAAGAGACCGCCCATGCGGCTAGACCTCACGTTACAGAACCGACTGGCCAAAGCCGGCGTCCTCCTCTGGGGCCTTTTTCTGGCGATCTGGCTGGCGAGGGTCTGGTTCTTGTGCCCTCCCGACCGCATCCATGTCAATCATGAGGCCTTCAGCTACGTCGGCCGCCTGATCGAGTTCCGCGATCAACTACGGGCCGGCTATCTCTCGCCGCAGTGGTGCACCAACTTCCGTGGCGGTCTGGGCTCGCCCCACAACCTCTACTACCAGCCGGGACTGTTTTACGCCGCCAGCCTCGTCCCTTGGTCCGTGCCTCCCGTGCGGGCCTTAGGGCTGACCGTAGGGGCGTTTGCCCTCCTCGGCTACGTGACGATGTACGCCCTGGTCGCCGAGCGGTTCGGCCGCGCGGCCGGATGCCTGGCGGCCAGCACGCTGCTATTGGCCACCTACACCTGCACGAACCTCTATCTGCGTGGCGACCTGTCCGAGTATGCTGCAATGATGGTCTTGCCCGCCGCCCTTTACGGCCTGGCCGGCTGGCTGGAACACGGCCGCCTTCGTGCGGCAGTCGTGCTTACCCTGGCCGCCGCCAGCCTGATCGTCCTGCATCCCGCGGTCGGTCTGCTCGCCTTCGGCCTGCTCGCGCTGGCCTTGGTCGGTTTCGCCTGGGAAACGCGCCGCTGGGATCGACTTGCCAGCGCCCTCCTGCTCTTGGCCCTTGCCATCGGATTGGCGGCCTTTTATTGGGTCCCGGTATTCTTCGGCATGGATCTGGTGAAGAGCGAGGAGGCTTTTGTCGGCGATTACTACTACTCGCGAAACTTCCTTCCTTCCCTGCGATGCCTCGTCATGCCCTATAGCCACGAGTGGCCTGGCCCCTTGGCGCTCGGCGTCCTGCTGCCGCTGATGACGCTTGGGAGCCTTTCGTCGCTCGTTTGGGCTTGGAACCGGATGACGCCTGCGCAGCGTCGGCTGGCGGTCTTCTGCCTGGGCGGCGCGCTGTGCTTCGTGTTCCTGATGCTGCCCCTCTCCAAACCGCTTTGGTACGTATTCCGCCCGATGCAGCGAATCCAGTTTCCCTGGCGAACCCTGACGGTGGTCACCGTGCTTTTGGCAGCGACCAGCGGCGTCTCGCTCCTCTGGCAGCCTGCCCGGCGGCGGGCGATCATCGCCGGTCTCCTTCTCCTCGCCCTGTGGGTGCTATCCTCGCAGGACACGGCCTACAGCCTCGACGAACGGCACATTCCACAGAACGCGGGCGAACTGGCCCGCGAGAATTTCGCCCCGGATATCTGCGGTGAATGGCTGCCCCAAGGGGCCGCAGAGGAGGTCCCTCAAGACTATCGGAACGCCCCGTTGCCGGGCCCGAATTGCCAGGTCGAACGCTTCCAGCGCACCCAAGGCCGGTTGACCTGCCACGTTCGCACCTCGGCCGCCAGCACCGTCCTCCTGCCGCATTACTACTTTTCCACGGGCTGGCGAGCGACCCTCAACGGCCAGGCGATCGCCTTGAAGGCAGGGCCGTACGGCCTGATGCAGTTGGATCTTCCCGGGCCGATCGAAGGCGAACTGGCCGTCACGTTCTCCTGCACCCCGCTACGTGCCGCTGGCCTGCTCCTGTCGGCCCTGAGCAGCGTGCTCGGGCTCGGAATCCTGGTCATCGCACGACGCCGCCAGGAGCTAACCACTGATGGGGTTTGTTCGTCCATCAAGTAGGGCGGCGCCGAGCTTGCGAGGCCCGCCAGATCCGGGGTAGTCGAGTGGCGGGCCTCGCAAGCTCGGCACCGCCCTACCTTTGCGTAGGAAACACCCTCCGCGGACAGCCCGAGGACCAACCAACAAAACAAGCCCCCGGCGAACCATCGCCGGGGGCTCATGATCTCGTGCCCAAATTCGCGGTGCGAGCCGTCGCTCAGACCTCGATCTTGCTGACCTTCACGCGCGTGTAGATCTGGCGGTGGCCAGTGCGACGACGATAGTTCTTGCGGCGATGAAACTTCTGAACGACCAACTTCGGTCCCTGGGCCGGGCCAACGACCTCGGCGGTTACCTTGGCCGACTCCAACGCCGGCTGACCGAGCTTGAACTCGTCGCCATTGCGGTAGGCCAGCACGCGATCAAACACGAGCGTGTCGCCGCCGGATACCTCCCGAAAATCGATCTCGATCTCTTGGCCTTCTTCGACTTTGAACTGCCGTCCGCCGTCTTCAATGATCGCGTACATGGGTCTGAGAGTCCGTCTTTTCTTGGAGCCTGTAACTATTCGTCAATGACCGGTTCCATTCCCCTCACAATGGGAGAGGAGTAAGGATCAATGGGAAGCCCTTTAGTGTAGCGGATCACCGGGCAGGGCTTCAAGGGCTAAACCTCACTGAATTTGGCCTGCCGTTCGTCCGCCCCCTAGCAGGCGTTGACCAGGTGTTCGGGCGGAACATCTTCCGCCCCAATAACTTGGATCAACATCTTCCCTTCGTCTTCCAGACGGCTAAGCTCGCGGCGCTTTTTGTTGTTCAGGTATTCGGCCACATCATCGGCCACGGTGACGACCACCTTGGCAATATCCGGCCGTTGGGCCGCCAGGATCAGGAGCCGCACGACCTCCAGGCCCATACTTTCAGAGGATTTGATCACCCCCGTACCATTGCAGGCCGGGCAGTCACGGTAGACGCTCTTCTTGAGGCTCGGCCGAATCCGCTGCCGCGTCATTTCGATCAGGCCAAACGGACTGGTCCGCAGAATCTTCGTCCGGGCCCGATCGCGCTTGACTGCGTCGCGCAGGGCCCGCTCTACGCCCCGGCGGTGCTTTTCCTTGCGCATGTCGATGAAGTCGTTAACGACCACGCCGCCCAGGTCGCGGAGGCGGATCTGGCGAGCAATCTCCCGGGCCGCCAGGAGGTTCATCTGGTAGGCGGTCTCTTCGGCCGAGTCGTCGGCGCGGAAGTTGCCACTGTTGACGTCGATCGCCACCAGCGCTTCGGTCTGGTCGATCACGATCGAGCCGCCTTGCTTCAACGGTACGACGCGACGATGGATCTTGGCGATCTCCTCGTCCATGGCGTACTTGTGGAACAGGGGCTCTTTGCCCTCGTAGAGCTGGAGCCGGTTGACGAAGCGGGGCATCACCATCTGGAGGAATTCCTTGGCCCGCTCATAGGCCTTCGGTTCGTCGATGTGGATGCCGTCGACCTCGGTCGTGAAAATGTCGCGGATCGTGCGGATGATCATGTCGCTTTCTTCGTAGATCACCGCCGGGGCCGGCACCTTCTTCATCCGCCGCACGATCACTTTCCAGAGCCGCAACAGGTAGGCCAAGTCGCGGGAGAGTTCTTTCTTGGTCCGGTCGGAGCCGGCTGTACGCACGATGAACCCCAGCCCCTTCGGCGGATTGAGCTCCAGCATGATGTCGCGCAGCCGATGCCGGACGTCTTCGTCCTCGATCTTCCGCGAAACGCCCACCCGGCCCAGGGCCGGCATGAGCACCAGGTAACGGCCGGGAATGCTGATATAGGTCGACAGGGTCGGCCCCTTGGTGCCGATCCCTTCCTTGATCACCTGGACAAGGACTTCGTCGCCGCGGCGGAGAATCTCCTGGATCGGCGGCTTGACGCGGGGCCGGGCCCCGGGGCGCGGGCCGCGCCGACGGTGGCTGGTCGGCTCCTCGTCCACCTCGTCGCTTTCGACGTCCTCGTGCCGGTGGTTGTTCCGCCGGCCAGCGACCTCGATCGGCTGGTTGGGATCGTAGCCGCCCTGACGGAAGTACTGCGGCTCGATGTCGCTGATGTGCAGGAAGCCGTTGCGCCCGACGCCGAAATCGACGAACGCCGCCTGGATGCTCGGCTCCAGGTTAACGACCACCCCTTTGTAGATGTTGCCGACGTAATTGTCTTGACTGGTGCGTTCGATGTAGAGCTCTTCGAGGATCCCGTCCTCAAGGATCGCAATCCGGCATTCTTCCGGCTGCGCCACGTTGATCAGCATTTCTTGCTTCATCTTCTCGCCTTCTTGGCCGGCAAGGTCGGCGAGCACGCATTCGCCCGAGGCTCGAGAGAGCTGCCTGACAGGTGCACCAGCTCATGACAGCAGCTCCACGGTCGTGCGGGTCAGATAGCTTCCTTGGTGTTCCAGGTCGGCCAGGCCCAGGGCCGCCAGCACGTCGCGCGGCCCGGCGCTCCCTTGGGGATCGATCCGCAGGCGCATCCTCAGCACGCCGTCGGCCAACGTCACTTCCTCGACGAAGCGGCGCAGATCCAACGGCGAACGCCCCCGCGGGCGTTCGATCGGCCAGCTCGCGGCGTCTACCAGTTGCGTGATCCGGCCGGCCAGCTCGGTCTGACGTTCGGCGGGAATCGGCACCTGGTACGTTCCACTGCGAAGTTGCGCCTTGGGGGTTCCAGGAGCAAGGACCTCGAGAGCGTGGAACTCCAACCCCGGCAGCGTGTGCGCGTGGAGACGCTCGGAGAGCTCCTCCACCGTGCAGTTTTCGGCCAGTTCCAGTTCCATGACTTCGTCGCGTCCTTCAATTCCCACAGCCAGAGCCGACGGAAAGCTCATCCGCGGTTTCGGATGAAACCCTTCGCTCATGCCCAAGGGCAAGCCGGCACGCCGGAACAGCCGCTCCATCAAGCGGACGAGGTCCCGGTGTCCGAGGAAACGCAGGTCTCCCTGCTTACCAAATCGAATGCGTACTCGTTGTCGAACCACGGGTTCGAACTCCCCCGCCGCTGCCGTTTGCAGGCGGGGTTCCATGAGAGTAAAGGTGTAAGGTTAACTCGTGTGCGCTCAATACCCCGAGGTTTCAAGGGTTCGGGGGTCAGGGTTCAGGATTTCGCGTCGGGCCGCAGCGAGGAAATCCTGAACTCTGAACCCTGAACCCCGAATCCTCCCGTCTAGGACCCCAATTCCGGGACGTGTTTCTTCAGCTCCCCACGGAGGAAGCTCTTGATGTCGCGCGCGTTTTCCATCGTCACCGCGTGGCGGGCGACCGCCTCGCACTGCTCGATCGTCACGCTGCGACAAATCTTCTTCACTTCCGGGATCGCGGCCGGCGAGAGACTGAACTGTCGCAGCCCCAACCCCAACAGCAACATCGTGTAGGTCGAACTCCCGCTCATCTGCCCGCAGAGACTCACCGGAATCCCTTTGCGGCGGGCCGCCCCGATCGTCATCGAAATCATTTTCAACACGGCCGGATCGACCGGGTTGTACAGCCCAACGACGTCTTTATTGCTCCGGTCGACGGCCAGCGTGTACTGGATCAGGTCGTTGGTGCCGATGCTCAGAAAGTCCACTTCTGAGACGAAGTGGTCGATCATCATCACCGCCGCCGGCACCTCGACCATCATCCCCACCGGCAACTCGCGATCGTACGGGACGTCATGTTCATCCAGGTCCTCGCAGACATCGGCCAGGACCATCTTCGCCTGACGAAGCTCCAAGAGCGTGGACACCAGCGGGAACATGACCCGCACGTTCCCCAACGCACTTGCCCGCAAGACGGCCCGCAACTGCGTGCGGAACATCGGCACGTTGCGCAGCGCCAAGCGAATGCTGCGCAGGCCCAAGCACGGGTTGCGTTCGTCTTCGGGCGGGGGCAAATGGGGAACTTTGTCTGCCCCCAGATCGAAGGTCCGGATGGTCACCGGCTTGTCGCCCATCGTCTTGACCACCCGGGAATACGCCTGAAAGTGCACCTCCTCGTCCGGCTCGATCTCGGAGCCGAGGTAGAGGAATTCGGTGCGATAGAGCCCGACCCCGTCGGCGCCGCGTTCCACGCAGTGATCGACCTCGTAGGGGAACTCAATGTTCCCGAACAGATCGACCCGCGTGCCGTCGGCCGTCACCGCCGGCAGGTCGCGGAGCGTTTCCAGCCGGGCGGCCAGGGTGCGGGTATCCTCCAGCTCCTGGCGGTAGCGGGCAATCGTCTCGTCGTCGGGGCGGATGATCACCAGCCCCTTGTTACCGTCGATGATCACCGTGTCCCCGCCCGAGACCTGGGTCAGGAACATCCCCGTGCCGACGACGGCGGGGATCTCCAGGGCCTCGGCCACGATCGCCGTATGGCTGCCGGGACCGCCCACCTCGGTGACAAACCCGCGCACGTAGCGTCGATCGAGGTTCGCCGTTTCGCTGGGCGTGAGGTTGTGGGCCAACACGAGGACCGCCGAGGTGAGCTGGCCGAGCCCTTCGCGGCGGCGTCCCAGGAGGGCCCGCAACAGCCGCTTCTCGATGTCGAAGATGTCGTTGGCCCGCTGGGCCAGGACGTGGTTCTTCTGCAGATTCTGGAAGACCTGGGCATAGCGGCGCAACGTGCGGCTGACCGCGTACTCGGGCGAGTAATGGCGCTGGCGGATCATCTCCTCCAGCTCGCTGCGGAGCCGCGCGTCTTGAAGCATCTGGAAGTGCGCTTCGAAGATCGCGCTGTACTTGTCGCCCAACTCCTTGTTGACCGCGTCACGGTTGCGGGCGATCTCTTCCCCCGCGGCGGCGATCGCCTTGTTGAGCCGCTCCAGCTCGGCTTCGACGGCATCGCGGGCGACGAACCGGCGCGGGATGCGGAATCCCTCGTTATCGATCACCAGTGCCTCGCCGATGGCCACGCCCGGCGAGACTGCGATTCCGCGCAGTTTCTGCATGACGCTACTTAGGTCTCTTGTCGTTTCTGGGGTTCGTCGGTATCGAATTGTCGCGCAAACAATCCCACCAGGGCGTCCAACACCGCCTCGGCCTGCTCCCCGCTGGCTTCCAACTGCAGCAGGTCGCCTTGCTCGGCACAGAGCGAGAGCATCTGCAGCACGTCGGTGGCGTCGACGCGCAGCGGCCCCTTGGTGATTTCCACTCGGGCGTGGAACCGCTGCGCCAATTCACGGACCAACAGGGCGGCGCGGGCGTGCAGCCCCTCCGGATTGGCGACCACCACGGTCCGGCTTGCATTCGAGGAGGACATTCCTGGGCGTGCCTACGATCCGAACTGGTTGTTGTCGGCCTCTTCGAGGAGCGTCTGAATCTCCTCCCGCGTCTTCGACTGCTTCAAGAAGCGGCAGAAGGTGTCGTCGCGGAGTTGCCGGGAAATGTTTTCCAACGCCCGCAAATGATCGCCGGGGCGATCGGGCGGGGAAATCAACAGGAAGAACAGGTGCACCTTTTCGCCGTCGAGGCTGTCGAAGTCGACCCCCTCGGCGCTGACGGCCACCGTCCCCACCAGCCGGTCCACGCTCGGGTGCTTGGTGTGCGGCACAGCCACGCCACGGCCAATCCCCGTGCTTCCCAACTCTTCACGTTTGAGGATCGCCTTGACGATGCTCTCAAACTCATCCTTCTGGATCCCGCCCGCGTCGAGCAGCGCCTGCACCATCTCGCGGATGACCCCCTCCTTTTCGTCGGCGGTCATCTCCGACCGGATTGCATCAGGCACAATAAAGTCGGCAAACTTCATGCACGCAATCTCCTCACAGGAATACTCTTCTCCAGGTTAGCCCGGCGGTCAGCTAATCGGCTCGGTGTCGCCGGGGGCTTCGCTCTCCACCTCGGCGCTGCCCCGATGCCGGTCCTGAATTCGTTGCTTGTATTTGCGAAGCTGCTGCTCCACCTTGTTTAACACCACGTCCAGCGAGGCCATCAGGTCTTCGGCCTGGGCTTCCGCCACAAAGTCGTGCTTGTGCTCCGCCGAGACCTTCAGGTCCACGATCGGCATTTCCCGACGCTCCAGGTCAATCGTCACGTCGATCGCGACGAGCCGCTCGAAATATCGCGTGAGCTTCTCCACCTTCTCCGTGATCTTCGCGCGGGTGGCGTCGCTGACACTTCCGTGACGAGTCGAGATGTTGATCTGCATCGGGGTCACTCCTTCTACGGACTGCCGAGGTTGCCAGCGTCCTCTGAGCAGTAAAACCAACTATTTTAACAAATCGCCCTGAGCTCGACAAATCCAAACCAAGGCGTGTTCGGGCCTGGCGCCCCGTTCCCTTAACTTTAGCTCCTTCTTGCCCGACACGTGTCCGAAGACCAATTCCCCACACCAATTAAACCGTCCGCAAGTAAGAACTTGCGGCGCATACGCCCGAACCGCACGTCTCGCACACCCACGAGACTACCAGATCCCAGGCCGGGGCGGTACCCCCTCTGCATAACCGCACCACTACACCGCCTAGCGGCACACCCCCCCTTGCGAACCAGCGCCCGAGCCTTAGGCCCGCCCAGAAATAACTTGGAGAATTGACCTACCAATGAAGCAACTGCCGTGGGAAAACCCCGGAAGTCCGCACCGGGTGCAGCGGCAGTTGCTTCATTGAGGGACGATCGGTTTTCCGGAAAACGGACGAAGAAACGCATGAGCCCCCCCTAGAAAGAGAGAATCCACCGTTGGTCATGGATCGTCCAGCGTCGAAGGCTCGGCGGATTCTCTCTTTCTAGTAGGCCAATTCTCCAAGTTATTTCTGGACGGGTCCTTACCGATCCGGCTTGGGCGGCTGGGGCTCGCGTTTTTCTCCCGACGCCAACGGTGCCTGGCCGGAACCATTGTCGCCCCGGGCACCGAGCGTGGGACTGGCGCGGAGCCGCTCTTTCCACTTCTGCACTGCCGACTCCCGCCGGCCCGCGGGATCCTCCGGCCGATAATAGAGGCTCAGACCGGTGATGTTCTTGAGATTCCAGTGGGCCACGACGCGCACGGCCAGCGTTTCGTGCTCCAGATAGCTCACCAGTCGCTCGGCGTCGGCCGCCGTCAGCCCTTCCGGCTGGTACTTCCACAGGAGTTCATAGAGACTGGCCCCCGCCGCCGTTTTCGTCGGGCCGCTGTAGACCCGTTCAATCGCCCCGCGCACCTGGGCGGCCGCCAGCGGACTTCGCCGCACGGCCGCGCAGAGTTGCTCCATGTAGTCCGCCCAGACCGACTTTTGCTCGGGATCGTCCAGAGCCGCCACCATGAGTTGGAAGTCGCCAATCGTCGCCAGGCAACGCTGGGCCAGCCAGCGGACCTCCTTTTGGCGATGCTCGGCCAGTTCGCGAAGCGTCAACAACACCGGCCGGTTCTTTTCCAGTTCTTTCTCCACGGTGCCCGACGCCCGTTGATCGAGCAGGCTGATGGTCGCCACATCGATCCAGGGTGGGATGGCCTTCAGCGGCACCGAGGTCGCCGGCACATTCCCCAGGGCGACCTCCGCCGGCGCGTCAAAGGAGACGATCTCCCGACTGGCGATGTCCTGCCAGAGGACTCGCCCCCGGGTGACGTACATCTGAGCGGTCAACAAGGCCGGATGCGTCTCCGGATCGGCGGCCGGCGGAGCGGCACGCCCCACATCGATCGCCAGTGTGGCCGGATCATCGGTGAACCGCACAATCCCCTTGCGGTCGCCGATCTGCAATCGCAGACCGGTCTTGGCCTTCCCTTCGGTGGCGAGCACCAGCCGTCCGTGGTCCACCAGGATGCCTGGGGCCTTTTCCGCTTCCAACGGTTCGTTGGGCAGGAAGAGAAGGTGCGTCGCATCGACCAGTTGCAGGTGCAGGTCCTCGCCCAACCGAACCACGGGCCGGTAGGTTGGCAGCGACAGACAGCGGTCGCCGGCCTGCAGCATGGCGTGATCGGCCAGCCGCACCCAGTTGAACACGTCGCCCTCCGCCTTCAACAACACTTCCCGCGGCGAGACATATTGCCCCATATTCTCCAAGACCGGAGGGGGCATGTCGCTGGGAGCAACGGGAGGCTGAGGGGCCGATGGGTGAGAAGAACCAGCGGTGCTGGAACCCGTATCCGCTGGCTTCGTGGCCCCCGCAGCCCCCCCTCCCGACGTGGCGACTGCAGGCGGTTCGGCCGTCCTCCCAGCCGGAGGAATCGGCGTCTGCTCGGTCGTTGCAGCCGCCGGAGGATTCTCCGCAGGCGACGGCGTTGCCGAGGCGACAGCGGAGTCCTTGGGCATCGGCGCATCGGGCGTCGTGTCGACTTTCGCCTCGGGAGACTTCGACGTCTCCGCCGCGGTCTTCTCCACCGTTGGCGAGCCCGCCTTCGACGAGTCCGACGTCTTTTCGCCGGGCTCGCCCGGTTCCACGGTCGCATCTGACTTCGCTTCGGCTACCGTCGTGTCGGTCGCGTCATACCCAAGCCATCTTCCGAGCGGCGTTTCGGCACCGTAGCGACTCACCATCCCCCAGCCGACCACGCCCAAACAGGCCACGAGAAAGATGGTAACCAGCAGCGACCATCGCCGGCGGCTGGCCACCGCTTCTTCGCGCAGGTAATCCGGGACACTCGGCCGCTGGCGCCGTGGCGGCTCCTTGACCTCCGCCCGCGTCCGCCCCTCGCTGAGCGCCGGCTCCGGCGTCACCACCGGTTCAGTCTCCGGCGAGGCTTTCATCTGGGCGGCGACCAGGTCGGGCAACTGATACATCCGCTGGCGGCTGACCGGCTCGACCTCGGCCGGCTCGCCCAGCACCAGCGTGAGCACCTGATGGCACGAAGCAACCTCGGCCAAGTGCACATCCGACTCCAGGCAGACCTTTTCAAAGTCCGGGACCCGGTCGGCAGGCAGGGTGTTGTCGAGATACTCGGCAACGGTGTTCGCGTCCAAGCCCGACGCCTGGTCCCCGAGAGGCGGGGCCCCCAACCGCAACCGCCGCACCACGTCGCGGATGCGGTGCATCAGGCTCGTCGCCCGTTCGCTCTCTTCGATCTTCTTGCCGATCTCCTGGGCGTCGTCGCCCTCCAACAGATCGTCCAAGTAGGCGAGCATGGTCCGCAGTGTCAGCCGCATCGCATTTCCCTTCTCGTGAGGTAAATCGCACCCCAAGGACCTTCTGGACGGAGCCCTTTCAGGCGATTGATCGCGTTCCCTATGACCATTAGTGACCTCGCGAGGCCCAATCCGTACAAATCACGGATAAGATTCCCGATTGTCGCTCTCTGTAGTCAAATAGACCACCATCATCCCCCGCGTTCGCGGCAGGAACCGACACGATCCATCGGCCTTGCTTAAACCGACCCGGCTCCCCATAATCCAGACGTTCTCAGAAGGCACGATCGTCCCCCCCAGTCATGTGACACTCCGACAATCCTATCGAGGAACCCTGTTTTGCAGACCCGACTGTTCTATCTCACCGCCGTGTTCGTCTTGGGGTTCGTTGCCCAATGGCTGGCATGGCGCATGCGACTGCCCGGGATCCTCTTGCTGTTGCTCATCGGTTTTCTCGCCGGCCAGTTCGCCAGTCCTGAATCGCTGATCGAGGAAGATCTCCTCTTTGCCATCGTTTCGTTGTCCGTGGCGGTGATCCTCTTCGAAGGTGGGCTGGGCCTGCGACTTCGCCACTTGCGTGAGACCGGGCGGGCCGTCTTTCGCCTGGTCACCGTGGGGATTCTCATCACCTGGCTGTTGACCACCTTGGCCGCCATCTTCATCCTGGGCATGGAGACTCCGATTGCGATCCTGTTGGGCGCGATCCTGATCGTCAGCGGTCCGACGGTGATCGTGCCACTGCTGCATCAGGTGCGGCCCGTGCGACGCGTGGGGGCGGTGGCCAAATGGGAAGGCATTGTCAACGATCCGATCGGGGCCGTCCTGGCCGTCTTGGTCCTCGAAGCGATCCTTTCCGGCGGCTTTCACACGGCCACGGTGGTCAGCGTCGTGGAGACGGTCGCCGTCGGGGGACTGCTCGGGACGGCCGCCGCCCTTCTGTTGACCGAGTCGCTCAAACGCTACTGGATCCCCGATTTCCTGCAGAACCTCGCCTTTCTGGCGACCGTGGTCGCCGTGTTCACCGTCTCGAACCTCCTCCAGTCGGAGTCAGGTCTGGTCACGGTCACGGTCTTCGGGATCATCCTCGCCAATCAGAAGGTGACCCCCATCAAGCACATCATGGAGTTCAAGGAGAACCTTCGGGTCCTGCTGATCTCCTGCCTGTTCATCCTGCTGGCATCGCGGTTGAGCCTGAACGATTTGACCCAACTCGGCCTGCCCGGTCTGGGGTTCCTGGCCGTGATGCTCCTGGTGGTCCGGCCAGCCACCGTGTTCCTGTCGACCTGGGGGACCGAGCTGAAGGTTCGGGAAAAGCTGTTTCTTGCGTGGCTCGCGCCTCGCGGGATTGTCGCCGCCTCGGTCTCCTCGCTGTTCGCCCTGAAACTGACCGCCGACAGCCAGATGTCGCCCGAGCTTCTGCAGTCGGTGAAGCTGATCGTTCCCGCCACCTTCATCGTCATCGTCGGGACCGTGACCGTCTACGGACTGACCGCCGGGCCGTTGGCCAACTGGCTCCGGCTGGCCGACGCCAACCCCCAAGGCCTGTTGTTCGCCGGGGCCAGTGCGCCGGTCCGAGCGATCGCGTCGGCCCTGGCCAAAGAAGGGGTCCCCGTGCTGCTGGTCGACACGAATCAGCGCGAACTGGCCGTCGCACGCATGGAAGGGTTGCCCACGTTCTGGGCGAGCGTTCTCTCAGAATACGCTCGCGATGAACTGGAACTGGGCGGGATCGGCCGGCTGCTGGCCATGACGCCCAACGACGAGGTCAATGCGCTGGCCTGCCAGGACTTTATCGATTTCTTCGGCCGCGCCGAGGTCTACCAGCTTCCCACCAAGGCCAGCAGCACGGAACGCCGCGAATCGGTCGCCACCCACCGCCTGGGACGCCTTTTGTTCACCGTCGACCTGACCTATAGCCGGCTGGCCGAGCGGTTTGCCCAGGGGGCCACCGTGAAAACCACGCCGCTAACCGCCGAATTCGACTATCGGGCCTTCCGCGATCGCTACACCGACACCGCGACCGTGCTGTTTGCCGTCGATGAGGCCGGACACGTCGCCATCGCCACGGTCGACACTCCCCTGAACCCGCGGCCGGGCCACAAGCTGATCAGCCTGATCGGCCCCGGCCGAACCACCCCGGGCTAGAAAGTTACCCCCCTGCGTGAGAGGATTAGGGTGAAGGTGAGGGAAGCTGCCATGGACCCGGCTATCGAAAGCTCCTCTCACCACCTCCTACCCCTCCGGGAGATGGATTCAGCTAGCCTCCGAAAACCACTCGACTACGTCCGTGCCGTTTCCAGCTCCAGCAGCCGGGCAACGATCTGATCGTCGTCGCCGATCACGCCACGCTGCCGGTCGGAGAGAAACTCCCGCTCCAAAGCGGCCAGGTCTTCCCGGATCGATAGCAGATGGCTCGGCGTCAGACGGTCGACAAACAAAACGCCGTCGAGGTGATCCGACTCGTGCTGTGCGGCCCGGGCAAAGAGACCGTCCAGTTCATAGGCGATCTCCTTCCCCTCCAGCGTGTAGGCCGCCAGGACAACCTTCGCCGAGCGACGTACCGGGGCAAAGATCTCCGGGAAGCTCAGACACCCCTCTTTATCCACCACTGAACCCTTCGGTTGGGTAATCACCGGATTGATGAACACATGCTCCTCATCCTTGGCTTCCGGATCGCCAGCCAGATTGAGGATGAACAAGCGGTAGGGGAGATCGACCTGGTTGGCGGCCAGCCCGATCCCTTCGCGTTCGTACATGATGTCAAACATCTGCCGCACGAGCTTGCGCAGCTCGCTGTCGACGCGGCGAAGCGCCTTGGACTTGTGACGCAGGGTGGGATGGGGATATTTGAGGATATTCACTGAGATTTGGCTCCGTAGTATACAGGGTACCATTATACGCTGGACGCTGCGGATGATCGACCCTTGGGGCCCGTGCAGAAATAAGCTGGGGCCCGCGTCCGGGCGGATCGCTTCTCGCGTTGACTCATCGGACAGCCGGCTTTACAATCCCCGCGTGTGTCGTAACTGCTTTTGCCGCTAGTATTTTTGGAGCTTCGTCCGTGCTCCGGCTCCAGTCGCTCCGCCAACTCGGGAAAAGGCTTGATCCACGGCAATGGACCGTGCCCAGTTGGCTGCTGTCACTGGTCTTCCATGCGGCACTCTTTGTCATCCTTGCCCAACTGTTTACCGAAGCCGCACCACGGGGCAATCTTCGCGAGCGGACCGCCGACGTGGGCATCGTGCTGAAGCACCAGGGGGAAGAGGGCGAGTTTTTCGCCGGCGAGGATAGCCAGCAGCAAACGGCGGCCGCCAATGCGGCGGCCAGCACACACTCGGCCAAGACGTCCACGCTCGAGCAGGCCCTCGACGACGCCCCCCCCAGCGATCCGACGAGCGTGCTCCCCGCGGCGCAAAACATCATCGGGCCAGGAGCCTTACAGAGTGGCGGCGTAGGCACGGCCCTGACGGCTACCCAGGGGCCCGGGGGCGGTAGTAGGGGCAGCTCGGGCCGGGGAGGACTCGGCCCCGGACGCACCCGCACCAGCGTCTTTGGCACCGTCGGCGAAGGAAGCAAGTTCGTCTACGTCTTCGACCGCTCCGGCAGCACCGGCGGGCCGGGCCGCAGCGCCCTGCGCGCGGCCAAGGCCGAACTGCTCCAGAGCCTCCAGGATCTCGACACGGTCCATCAGTTCCAGATCATCTTCTACAACGAGAATCCCGTCCTCTTCAATCCGAGCGGCACCCCAGGGAAACTCGCCTTCGGAACCTCGGAAAACAAGGAACGTGCCCGGCGGTTCATCGGTTCGATCACGCCCGATGGCGGCACGCGGCACGACGAGGCCCTCAAGCTGGCCCTCCGGCTTCAGCCCGACGTGATCTTCTTCTTCACCGACGCCGACGAGCCGCGGCTCAGTGCCCGACAGATGGAGGAGATTCACCGCCGCGCCAACGGAATCGCGATCAACGCGATCGAATTCGGCCTGGGCCCCAAGCAAGGCGGCATGAGCTTTCTCGAAAAGCTCGCCCAGCAGAACGGCGGCCAGTACGCCTACGTAGATATCACCAAGCTCTCGACGGCCCAATAGCCATGGATCGGCGATCACTACACCTACAAAGCACCAAGCCTCCTCTCCCGTTGGCAGCGATCGCCCGCGGTCTGCTTGTCCTCTTCGCGGCGCTGCTCGTCCGTCCAACTGCCGCGCAAGACACCGTCTACGTCTCCAGCGCGAGCAATCCCCAGGGTTACCTGAAACTCAGCGGCCGGATCGCCGACTACTCGGGCGAAGGCCTGAACATCGAGCTGACCGGGGGCGTGCCGCGGAGCATCCCCGCGGAACAAATCCTGAAGATCGAAACCAACTACAGCCGCCCCCAGGTCGAAGCCGATCGGCTCTATGCCAAAGGCGAATTCGAGTCGGCCCTGGCGCTGTACAGTCAGGCGCGCAACGGCGAGTCGCGGGCCTGGGTCCGCCGGCAGATCACGGCCCAGATCGTCTGGTGCGACCAGGCCTTGGAACGCTGGCCCCAGGCGGGCGAAGAGTTCCTGGTCCTCGTACGGAGCGACCCGGCGACGATCCACTTCCACTGCATCCCGCTGGCGTGGCTCCCGTCCGAGCTCTCGCGCAGCCTGGAGCAGGCGGCCCGTCAGTGGCTTTCCCGTGACGACCTGCCTGCGGCGGTCCTCTTGGGCGCCAGCCACCTTCTGCCGACCAGCGTCGGGCCCAACGCCCTCGCCCGGCTGAAACAACTGACCACGTCCAACGACCCCCGGGTCGCCCAACTGGCCCTGGCGCAGACTTGGCGCACGGCCACGGTCAACGCCGACGTCGAGCAGTTGAAGACCTGGAGCCGGCTGGTCGACCAGATGCAGGAGCCGCTTCGTGCCGGCCCGTATTACGTGCTCGGCCTGGGCTTTGCGCAGCACCAGCAGTACGAGCAAGCCGCGCTGGCCTGGATGCGTCTTCCCCTGCTCTATCCGCAGCACCGCCAGTTGGCCATGCGTTCGCTCCAAGACGCCGGCCAGGCCCTGGAACGCCTCGGCCGCCCGCGTCAGGCCGCGACCCTCTATGCCGAGTTGCTCCAAACCTATCCCAACACCCGCGAGGCCACCGACGCCCGCGACCGGCTGGAGGAAATGCAGAAGTCAGAATGATGAATGCAGAATGAGTAACAGCCGCTTGCGGCTTAGCCCGCCCTGTTTTCCCAGAAGGATGATCACTTTGCGACGGATCGAACTGTTTGTGGTACTCGTAGTCTTCGTGGCAGCCCTCGTGCTCACGCGGTCCGTGCCTGCTCAAACCCCGCCAGCCGCGCCCGGTGCGGGGCCTCAGACACCCGCCGGCCCTGAAAGCCCCCCCGCAACAACGGCCGACGACTCGACCAAAGCCGACACCGCTCGCAACCAGGCCGGATTCCTGGAGTTGATCTGGGCCAGCGGCTGGGTCGGATTCGTGATCATCTTTCTCTCGATCGCCGCGGTGGCGATGGCGATCGAGCATGTGATGACGCTGCGTGCGCCGGTCCTCATGCCGCCCGGGCTCGCTGAACAAGTCCGCGACCTTCTGGCCGCCGGCCGGCTGGCGCAGGCCCAGGAGGCCTGTCACCAACAGCCGAGTTTCCTGGCCTACGTTCTGGAGGCCGGAATGGCCGAAATCGACGGCGGATGGGCGGCGATCGAGAAGGCGATGGAAGATGCGATCGCCGAACAGTCGGCGCGCCTCTTCCGCAAGATCGAATACCTCTCCGTGATCGGTAGCCTGGCGCCGATGCTGGGGCTGCTCGGCACGGTGATCGGGATGGTGATGGCCTTCCGCGAAGTCGCCGCCACGCAAGGCGCCGCTCGGGCGGCCGACTTGGCCCAGGGCATCTACCTGGCCCTGGTCACCACGGTCGAAGGCCTGATCGTGGCCATTCCCGCCTTGGGCGTGTTCGCCATCTTCCGCAACCGACTGGATCAACTCGTGGCCGCCACCGCCCGCGTCGCCGAGCACGTCTTCCTTCCCCTGAAGCGTCGCCGCGTGGCCCCGCGACAAGCGGTTCCGCCGCCACCGCCCGGAGGCCCGGCCTGATGCGCCTGCCCAAGTACAGCACGCGGGGAGCCCTCGCCTTCGACATGACGCCGATGATCGACTGCGTGTTCCAGTTGATCATCTTCTTCCTGTTGGCCAGCCATCTGGCCCAGCAGGAAACCCAATTGGAGGTAGACCTGCCCAAGGCGACCAGCGGCCAACGCACCGAAGAGGACGACAACGTCCGCCGGGTCGTGGTCAACGTGCTGCCGGAAGAAGCCGCCGAAAGCCGGATCATGGTCTCCGGCAAGCGCATGAGCACCGCCGAACTGACCCGCCTGATCGGCTACGAAACCCAAAAAGCCAATCGCCACCTGGAAGTCCGCATCCGCTCCTACCGCAAGATCCCCTTTGGCCAGATCGAACCCATCCTGCTCGCCTGCGCCCGCGCCGGCGTCTGGCGAGTGACCTTTGCTGTCGTCGAGGAGAAATGAGGAGTTAGGAGTTAGAAGCTAGAAGTTAGAAGTTAGAAGTTCAGAGTTCAGAGTTCAGAGTTCAGAGTTCAGAATTTCGCTTCAGAACCCACAAATACCCCAACTGTCCAATCCCCCTCGTCCCTCGCCCAACTCCCAACTCCCAACTCCCAACTCCCAACTCCCAACTCCCAACTCCTAACTCCTAACTCCTTCTCTTCCATGCGTAGCACCGACTACAACCGATCCCAACGCAGCAGCCTCGAACTGCCGATGACGCCGATGATCGACGTGATCTTTCAGTTGATCATCTTCTTCATCTGCACGTCGAGCTTCCGACCGCCGGAAACGGTGCTGCCAACCAACCTGTCGTTTCCCGGCGCGGTCGGGGCGTCGGTCGCCGTGGATCCGATGGTCAAGGATCTGGATGAGATCGTGGTCAAGCTCCACTGGAGCGACCAGGGGATTGCGTGGGAGATCAACAAGCGACAGTACCACACCCTGGCCGACGTGCGGGGCGTGCTGGCCGCCGTGGCCCGGGTGAAGATCGACCTGCCGGTGATCCTCGACGTCAACCGCCAGGTGCCGCTGGAGAACGTGATCGACGTCTATGATCTGTGCCGCCATCTGGGGCTCGAGAAAGTCCGGTTTGCCGCCTCCGCCCAGTCCTAAGCCTGATGAACCACCGCTCAACGAACCACCGCCGCTCGCTTGCGATCGCCTTCCTCGTCGCGATGACGCTGCTCCCCGTGCACGCGACCTTTGCCGACGGTTCTAGCGATCAGCGGTTCCTGGCCGGGCTGCGCGAGCGCAAGCTGTTCGAGTTGGCCGTGACCTACTGCCAAGAACGGCTCGCCGATCCGCAGCTTCCCAACAGCCGCCGGGCGGAACTGACGATCGAGCTCTCCCTGTCGCTGGCCGAACAGGCGGTCAACTCGGCCCCGGATCGGCGCGAGCCGCTCTGGCAGCAGGCCACCGAGGTGATCGACCAGTTCGTCCAACAGTCTCCCGATAGTCCGCGTCTCGCGCTGGTTCGTTTCCAGGGGGCCTTGGCCTTGGTCGCCCGCGGCGAGCTTTCGCGGCAAGAGGCCGAGGTGGTCAGCGACAACGTGGCCTTGCTCCAACAAGCCCGCGACTGCCTGCGCGCGGCGATCCGACAGCTCGGCGAGCTGAACGACGAGGTCGAACAGCGGCTCCGCGAAGCCAATCTGGGCGGCCGGGCAAGCCCGCAGCGGCCCAATCGTGAGCAGTTGACGCCCGTCGAACTGGTGAACCTGCACACCAACGTCCAGTATCAACTCGCCCGCGCCCTGCGCAACCAAGGGCAATGCTACCCGGCCGAAAGCCCCGATCGGGCCAACTCCCTGACCCAAGCCGTGCGTCTGCTCGACCCGCTGGCCAAGCTCG
>JBDKTH010000176.1:0-5125 GCA_039680305.1 Thermoguttaceae bacterium
GCGGGTGCTGGTAGACGTCGATCGTGCGCACGTAGTTGTGAAGCGCCTTGATCCACGATCGCACCATCAGCGGCGAGAATCGGGAGCCGGCCTGTCCTTCGTCGCCGATCGCCCACAAGAGCAGGGCCGGGCTATCGCTCATCCGGCCGACGAAGTACCGCAAGTGATCCCGCTGCATTTCCAACGAACGCTCGTTGAAGTAAAGCTCATGGATGCTCTGGCATGGGCCGCCTTGGGCCGCGGAGTAGGGGAGCGTGTCCAGGCCATAGACGGTCGACCGGCACAGGTCGTCGTAGCAAGTGACCCAGTAGATGCCCAACTCCTCCAACGTGCGCAGCCGGTGCTCGCACTTCCAGGCCGTATGCTGGTCGATGTGGCCGCCCGGCAAGTAGAGCCGCCCAAAAAACTCGGCCAGGCAGTAGTCGTAGTTGGAGCCGGCCTCGGCCTTGCGGCGATAATAGGCGTCCAACAGCCGCGTGGAGACCCACCGCGGATTGCCGCCGAAGATGTAGTTCTCGCCACGCCACCAGCCGCTCGGGCCGATGCCGAAGTACGAGTCGCCGTTGTCGAACTCGAAGAACCGCGGGTCAATCTTGCTGACACGTAAAAACCCCCTGCGATTGGAGGCCGTGACCTCGAACGTCTGGTCGGTCGTGCGGCAAATCCCGCTCTTGTCGGCCGCGATCACGTGGAGCTTGTGGCGGCCGACCTGCTGCGGGCGGTAGTATAACCGCCAGGGATTGCATCGCTTGGGAAGCAGGATTTCCTCCTCCTCGCCGATCGCCACCGAGGTGAAGTCCTGCCAGAAGAAGGCGGAGATCTGTTCCGTTTTCCCCGACGGCGTTTCCACTTCCGCTTGGACGTTGATCTGCCGCGGATCAAAGGGGTTGTCGTAGGTCGCGGCCACGTCTAGCGGGATCACGAGCCGTTCGAACCGCTCGACCCGGGCGGGCAACCGGTCGCAACGCACGGCGAGCGTCCGCGAGTCCTGAGTCGGGCAGACCTCGTCGAGTTGAACGCGGTGCTTGGGCGCCACCTTGGCCGCGACCTCGGCCGGGATCACGAGAACCAGCTCGTCATCCCGGAGAATGTAGGGCGGAATCGCCATCCCGCGCAGCTCGTCGGCCGCGAACACGGTTTTCGGGCCTTGGCCGAGCAACGCATCGCCCAGGTGCAGAACGACGGAGAACGTGTGGGCCGCCGCTTGAGGCAACGCGATCCCGCCGCGCGGCGTCCGCTCAAAGGGCAGAGTTCGGTAGAGGAACACGTGTCCCAAGATCCCGCCGCCGCGTGCCTGCGCCGAATCGTTCACACGCACCATCAGCTCGTTGTCGCCGCCGAAGCGGATCTGCGGCGTGAGATCGACGTTGATCGGTTCGGGAATCCGGGCACCCCAGGCATACATCTTGCGGCCCAGGTGCGTCCCGTTGAGGTAGAAGTCGGCCGCGTCGTCAACGGCCGTCGCGAAGAAGCCGAGCCGATAGCCCTTGAGCTCGGCGGGTACCTGGAAGTCGAGCCGGAGCCAGACGACCTTGTCGTTCATCTCGGCATGTCCCTGCTTCTCCCAGCGGCGTCCCACGCGAATCGACTGCCAACCCTTGGCCTGACGCACCGCCTCATATTCCGCCTTCGCGCGGTCGGCATCGCGTTTCATCTCGGCTTCGCCGCGGCCGAAGCCGACCTTGGACGTCCACTGCGGATCTCGGACCAGATACTCCCAGGAGGTCTGCCGCAGGTCGACCAGGATCTGATCGTTGCCGAACCGGACCGGGGCCGGGTCGGCCTTCGCGATCGTTGCGATGCTCATCAGCAAGACGACTCCTGACAGTCCCCGCCAAACAACCGATCGCTGCGTACCCATTGCAGGTCTCCTCATTGAGTCAGGTTTTCTGTTGACGCTCCCCTCTTTACGCTCAACAATCGCAGACTTCCCCCGATGCTGCAGGAGCATCGGGAATCCTCACGTCGACTCACGCACGATCAATCGCGGCCGAATGGTCGCCACGCGGCGGTCGTCGGGCAGGACGCCGCCGGAGACCATCGTCTCCAGCATCCGGACCATCGTTCGAGCGGCCACGCGATGGCGTGGATCGAGCGTCGTCAGGGCCGGATCGACCCAGTCGGCCAGGTAGTGGTTCAGATAGCCCACCACGGCCACGTCGTCGGGCACGCGGATGCCCAGGCATCGCATGCGTTTCACCAGGGCCGCCGCCCAGTAGTCGTCGTGGGCCACAATCGCGTCGACCCCCTGGTTCTGGACCAGGACCTCGATCAGCCGGTCCATTCGCTGGACGGGGAACTCCCACTGGCGCGTCAGCCGGTTGTGCTGGGCAAAGTGGATCCCAAAATCCTCGCCGAAGGCGATCAACCGCTCGTCGACCGCCAGGCCGTGGGCCGCCAACTCCAGCGCGTAGCCGCACCGCCGGGCCAGGCAGGCGGGCCGGGAGCGGGTCATCACGGCCAGGCCGATCCGCTGCCGGCCCCGCTCGATCAGATGCCGCACGGCCAGCCGGATCGCGGCTTCGCGGTCGATCGTCACATAGGCAGCCTGCGGGATGCCTGGCGACTCGAAGAACACCGTGTTCGGATGCCGGTCCAAGAGCCCCTGGCGGTCGCGCGCGAGCCAGGGGTGGATCAGGCAGAAGACGCCATCGACCCGCTGCTGGGCATACTCCTCGACATAGTAGTTGAACTGCCGCTGGCCGAGCTCGCCCCGTCCCATCGTGTTGCTGATCAATGTGTGGCAGCCGAGTTTCACCGATTCGTGGTTCAGGTACTGCACGAGGAACGAGGTGAGCGGATCGCCGGCCGAGGCGACCAGGAGGCCGAAGATGTGCGAGCGTTGGCCGAGCAACAGGCGTGCGGCCCGGTTTGGCTGGTAGCCCAACTCGCGTGCCGCCAGGCGGATGCGTTGGGCCACTTCCTCGCTGACCCGCGAGTTGCCGCGGCCGCCGTTGATCACCTGTCCGGCGACCCAGCGGGAGACGCCTGCCTGTTGGGCGACGTCGGAGAGGTTCGGGGGTCGGTTGCCTTGGGCAGCCATGGGCCGTGTCCGGGGGAGGAAGCGTGGGCGTTGGACGATACGATAATACTAACCTCAGCAGAGGTCAAGCCTCTCTCGGCGGAAATTCGTTCGGTCTTTTCGACTCGCGGAAAACCTGGAAAGAACCAGTGTGGCGACGATTCCCCCCGGGAATGGCGACCACGAGAGAGCGGACGAAAGTCGGAAACCTCAGCAGAGGTTAGACTTGGGACTCTGCCGGGGCTAGACTCGGGACGTGACGTGATTGCATGCCCTTGGAATGAGAAACTCATGATGAAGACAACCTATTTGCTGCTGGCGATGGTGTTGGCCGTGACGGGAACCGCCGTGAGCGTGGCGGGCGATTCAGGGCTGATCGCCCCGGGCGCGAAGTTGGAGCAACTGGCCGGCGAGTTCAAGTTCACCGAGGGGCCGGCCGCCGACGCCCAAGGGAACGTCCTGTTCACCGATCAGCCGAACGACCGGATCATGAAATGGAGCACCGACGGCAAGCTGACCACGTTCATGCAGCCCTGCGGACGTTCCAACGGCTTGTGCTTCGATCGGCAGGGGAACCTCTGGGCATGTGCGGATGAGAAGAACGAGCTTTGGTGCATCGACCCGGCCGGCAAGGTCACGGTCGTGCTCAAGGACTTCCAGGGCAAGTTGTTCAACGGCCCCAACGATCTCTGGTTCCGGCCCGATGGCGGCCTCTATTTCACCGATCCGTACTACAAGCGGAAGTACTGGACGCGTGGGCCGATGGAGCAGGGCCAGTTCGTCTACTACCTCGCGCCTGATCGGAAGAAACCGGTGCGCGTGGCCGAGGATTTGACCCAGCCCAATGGCGTGATCGGCACGCCCGACGGCAAAACGCTCTATGTGGCCGACATCGGCGCCAAGAAGACGTACGCCTACGACATCCAAGCCGACGGTTCGCTCTCCGGCAAGCAGCTTTTCTGTGAGATGGGCTCGGACGGCATGACGATCGACGAGCGGGGCAACGTCTACCTGACCGGCAAGGGCGTCTTCGTGTTCGACCGCTCCGGCAAGCAGATCGAGCACATCGCCGTCGACAGCGAGCCGTGGACGGCCAATGTCTGCTTTGGCGGCAAGGACCGTCAGACCCTGTTCATCACGGCCAGCAAGGGGCTCTACGCGATTCGCCTGCAGGTCAAGGGCACTGACAGCCAGTGAGCCCGCGTAGCAAGCCGTGGCACACGATTATCTCTCTAAGGAACGACAATGGATCTGCAAGGAAGAGTCGCCCTGGTCACCGGCGGTACAAAGGGGATCGGGGCGGCGACGGCGGTGGAGTTGGCCCGGCGCGGGGCGGACGTGGCGGTAGTCGGCCGGTGTGACGATGCCGAGGCGCAAGCGACCAAGGCCCAGATCGAGGCGCTCGGTCGGCGCGGGCTGGTCGTGGTGGCCGACATGGCCCGGGCGGACGACGCGGCCCGCTGTGTCCACGAGACGGCGGAGTGTCTCGGCCCCGTGGCCGTCTTGGTCCACGCCGCCGGCGGGGCGATCAAGGGTGGGTTGCTCGACCTGACGCCCGAGGCCTGGAACGAGGGGTTCGCCGTCCATGTCCACGCCCTCTTTCATCTGAGCCGGGCCGTCGTCCCGGCGATGAAACAGCGCAAGGAGGGGGCGATCGTGATGATCTCGTCCGTGGCGGGGATTCGCGGCATCCCCTTCAACCTCTGCTACCAGGTGGTCAAAGGCACCCTGCCGCAGTTTGCCCGGGCGATGGCCCTGGAACTGGCCAACGATAATATCCGTGTGAATTGCGTTGCTCCGGGTATTATCCGCACGCGGTTCCACGACGCGATGACCGCGGAGCAGAAGAAGCACAATCTGGAGCATCGCATTCCGCTCCATCGCGAGGGCACGCCCGAGCAGGTGGCGTTGGTGATCGCCGAGGTGGCGACCAACGACTACATCACCGGCGAGACCTTCACGGTCGACGGCGGTTTGACGATGCGGATCGCCTAGGGGGGCCGCGCATTTACAGGGCAGGCGGTGCTTGGTTCTTGATCCCTCATCTCCATCGTGCGGCGAGGGTGTCAATTTTGTCGCTTCGCGGCGCCCGCAAATCTTGCC
>JBDKTH010000385.1:0-1855 GCA_039680305.1 Thermoguttaceae bacterium
CCCGATCGGCACCTCGTCTTCCGCAAAGGCCGCCTCCGCCTCTTGAAGGGCCAATCGCATGTAGTAGTCGTGCACGAACAACCTCCCAACGGCTCCCCTCACTGGCCCCTCGATACGTCCATCACTCTCCGGGAATGATACCCGATTCAGCGACGGACGCAAAACGCTGCCGTTGAAGACTCTCAGTGGCCATCACCGAGGGCCGCGCAACAGGCCGCGGATCTGTTCCACGCTCAGTTCGCGACTCGGGGCGAACTGCGGGCTGGCCATGTAGGTCAGCAGGCTGGTCAACATTTGCCGGGCCACGGGCCGGTCGTCCAGCGAGCCGCGCAGATCGATGCTCGTCACGAGCAGTTTTCCGCCGCCCAGCTTCGCTTCGAAGACCAGACCCAGCTTGCGGTTCGTGTTCCAATCGTCGATCACTTGCACGATCGGGCGGAAGTCGGCGGGGAAGGCGTCGAGGACCATCGGCCGGGACTTCGTCACCAGGTCCCACCACTGCCAGTTGCTGTGCGACTCCGTGGGAAACGCGGCCAAGGCCGGATGTTTGGGATCGCACAGGATCCCCAGCGTGTGCGGCGGCTGGCGACGCGTCCAGGCCGTGTTCCAGAAGATCGTGGTAAAGCCTGCCGGCACGTCGCTGTTGATCGTCGCCTGACGCGGCATCAGCAAAACCTTCTTGCCGGCGGTTAGCGCGGCCAGCGATGCGTCGTCGAGGGTCTCGGCCACGAGCACATCGGCCGGAGCCGCGGGCTTCAGGTCGGCCGGATAGACCCAGACGTCCCAGGTATTGGCATACGTCGTCCCCTCCAAGCCGACCGTCAACACCAGCTTGGCCGGGGCGGACACGGAGGCCAAGGAGGCTTCGATCTTGCCCAGCGGAATGCAGTTGCCTAGCGGGATCGTCGTGGCCGGCAACCGTCCCGCGGCCGCCTGGCGACCGTCTGCATAACAGAGCGACCAGGTCGGCTGGGCCTTCGCGAGCGGCGCGGAGCCGAAGTGGGCGATCTCCACGTCAGCGGCAAAGGTTTCGCCCGTGGTCCAGGTGCGTTTCGTCATGCGGGCCAACGGCACGGTCTCGGCGCAGAACCGGTGGAACTCGTCGGCGGTGATGTACCCCTTCGAGTCCCAAAACGGATCGAGCACGCCGACCAGGGCCGTTCCCTGGCCGGGGAAATCGTGGAGGTCGAGCAGTTGGAACCCGCCGAAGCCGGGCGTGCGCAGGGCGGCCTCGACTTCTTCCTTGTAGAGCATCGCCTGAAGCTTGCCCGAGGCCATCAGGAAGGCCTCGGCCTGGTCGAGCATGTGGTGGGCTTGGAGCGAGTCGCGGAAGATCTCGAAATTGCCGGCCCGGAGCACGCCGGTGTACTTGGCGATCTCCTTGAAGTTCGGATAGACGCACCACTGGCCGACCTCGTGGGCGACCAGCGGCAGCTGACAGCCGGCCGTGGCGTCGCGGTAGTCGGCCGTGGTGCAGGGCGGCAGGGCGTTCATGCGGCTCTTGAGCCCCGCGCCCCAGACATGCGCACGCAGCGGTCCCTTGCGGCTCATCAGCACGTGATACTGATTGGCGGCCAGTTCCGGCCAGCCCGACGTGCCCGTGTAGACGCGTCGCGAGTCTTTGGCCTTCCAGGCGTTGACGATCGTCGTGAGGAACTGGTCGCGATTTTTCCCGCTCGGCTCGTTCCCCACACAGAGCATGCAGAACGACGGGTGGTTGCCATAGGCCTGGAGGATCCGGTCGGCGTCGGCGTAGATGAACGCGTCGACCGCCGGATCGCTGCCCAGCACGGTCCAGACGGGCGTTTCCACGTGCAGATAAACGCCCTCGCGATCGGCCGCGTCAAAGGCCGCT
>JBDKTH010000334.1:0-1858 GCA_039680305.1 Thermoguttaceae bacterium
TCCTTTCGGGATGTGGAGTCTTTTGCCCAGGAGGGCATCCCAGCGGTAGTTCTTGCCGGCTGGCTAAAGTTGGCGAGCACGAACCGATCGGCCAAATGGCGGTTTCCGTCGCTGGCTCGCTCTTCTCCTCAACAGCGAAACCATCGCCCCTCTGTTGCTGAAGCCCTGCTCACGTACCCCTCATAGGTATATCCTTGGCTTCTTCGTGCGAGTCGCCTTCGCATGTGGCCAAAAGAGTTGGTCGTTCTGAAAATCGCAAAGCTCTTGAGAAATAAGGACTTCGAGCTGGGCGGATCGACGTAAGTCGTTAACTCTTCCGGACTATGTCGCAAACGTCTGACCTTCGATCGCGAAAAACAACCCCACTCGTGGTCAAGGGGATTGTCCAGCAGCTTATGCCAGAAGCCGAGCGTACGACGTCTGGGCAACCACCATGGCTTGTCGAATTGTCAAAGATCCAGCCGCGCGAGGTTCTACACCTGCAGGAGACGAGCTTAACAGATCGGTGGCCCATTATTCCAGCTTTTTTTTGAGTGTGCCAGGATTGCAGAATGTGCCGGCTGGCCCCCGCGGGGAAGACCGGCTTATAATCGCGTCTTGGTTGGTATCGTGGTACGCAGGCTGCCTTGACGGCCGTCACTCTGGAGATCCTTGGGCATCATGAAGACCACTCGCATGGAACAGGATGTGTTCGGCGTTACGGCCGACGGGATTACGGTCGATCGATACACGCTCCGCAACTCCCGCGGGATGGCCGTCTCGTTGATCACCTACGGGGCGACGGTGACCGAGCTTTGGGCGCCGGACTCGCAGGGCAAGCGCGACGACATCGTCCTGGGGTTCGACAACCTCGCCCAGTACGAGACGCAAAGCCCTTACTTCGGCTGCACGGTCGGCCGGGTGGCCTTTCGCATCGTGGGCGGCAAGTTTTCGCTCGACGGCAAGACGTATCAGTTGGCGCTCAACAGCGGGATCCACCATCTGCACGGCGGCATCAAGGGGTTCAGCAAAGTCGTGTGGAAGGCGGAGCCGGAAGAACGCCCTGACGCCGTCGCGGTGAAGTTCACCCATTTCAGTCCTGACGGCGACCAGGGGTACCCGGGCAACCTGCAAGTAACGGCCGTCTACGCGCTGACCGAGCAGAACGAGTTACGGATCGACTACTCAGCGACGACCGACCAACCGACGCCGGTCAACCTGACCCACCACGGCTATTTCAATCTGGCCGGCGCCGATTCGGGCAACGTCTTGGGGCATGTGGTGCGGCTCGATGCCGACCACTACACGCCGAGCGATGCGACGATGTCGCCAACCGGCGAGATTGCCCCGGTGATGGGGACTCCCCTGGATTTCACCCGGCCGATGGCGATTGGCTTGCGCGTGGGCACGCCCGACGGCGTGAAGGACGGCTATGACCTGGCCTATCTGCACAATCATCCCGGGGCCCCACTGGCAACGGTGGCCGTCGTGGAAGAACCGGTCTCGGGCCGTCGGATGGAGGTGCTGACCAACGAGCCGGCCATCATCTTCTACACAGGCCACTACCTGAACGGCACGCTTCAAGGGAAACGCGGCAGGACGTACGAGAAACATGCCGGGCTGTGCCTGGAGCCCGGCCGCCTGCCCGACTCCGTCCATCACGATGCGTTCCCGTCAGTCATCCTCCGGCCCGGTCAGATCTACCAGCACACGTGCTTGTACCGCTTTGGAACCTGACTCGATAGCATCCATCTTTCGGGTTGAAGAACCGGCGGCCGTTTCTGATGGGTTTTGACGCACAAGATCGGTAATCAAGTAGGGCGGTGCCGAGCTTGCGAGGCCCGCCAGATCCGTGGTAGCGCAGTGGCGGGCCTCGCAA
>JBDKTH010000879.1:0-5497 GCA_039680305.1 Thermoguttaceae bacterium
GTCGAAAAAGCACTGGGCCAGCAACCGGTTGCCGGCCGGCGTGAGGTGCACGCCGTCGGGCGAGACCGCCGCAGCGCCGCCGGCTTCCGCCTGGGCCACGACGGCGGCAAAATCGGCCAGGGGCACCCGCTTCTCCCGGGCCAGCTTGCGCAACGCGGCATTGTAGCGGTCGAGCTTTCCGTTGGGCCCCTCGGCGCCGTACGACTCGCGTTTGTGCCGTTTGAGCAGAGGCTCCTCCTTGACCGCATGGATGGAACACACCACCGGCTTGATCCCCGCCGCTTGGGCACGGTCGATCATCCATTCCAAGTGGGCAAGAAACGGCTCCAACGCGACGAATTGCGGCTCATTGAGCGCGTCATTCAGGCCGAAATAGACGAACACGTAATCCGGCTTTAGCGCGACGACGTCGCGTTCGAACCGGGCCTTGCCTTGCTTCGTATTCTGGCCGCCGATCCCCTTGTTATATACGTTCAGGCCATTGAACTCCGCCGCCTGGTCTGCCGCAACCGCCACGACGGGCAAGAGGAGAAACGCCGTCGCCAAGACCAGAAGCCCGGTGCGAGATGGAACGCTAATCGTTTTCATGGGAGTCCTCCGCGTGTGACTCGTCTATCTTATCTCAGTTCGCGGAGGCCTGCCATCGGACATCGTTTGGACCCCAGCGTCGCGAAGCCGCAGGCCCATACGGTGGGCCTGCGGCCTTGACCGCTTGCCTACGGCATGGTCGGGGTTTCGCCGCCAGCCATCGTCGAAATCTGATAAAGGATCGTCCGATCGGTCGTTTCCGAGAGGAAGCGGACGGAGCCGTCGCCCAGGGTTGCATTGCACCCGCCCGGGTGGAGACTCCCCGCGGTGCCGTACTCTGTCAGCCGGCCGCGGATCGTCGTGCGATCGCCCGTGTACCATGTGCCGAGGTCGACCACCCACCAGTTGATGCCCTTCCGGTCCAGATCGATGCCGAACTGAACCCAGCCGCGATACCCCCAAGCCAGCGGCGAGCCGTCAATAACCCACAGGGTCGTTTCGTTGATGGCCACGGTGTTCGACAGCCCGTCCAGGACATGGGCAGGGGTCGTATTGCTGTTTTCGCCGAACATGTAGCGTGTCGTGGACGACTGCGAGGACCAGTCGTAGTGACTGCTGGTGTCCGTGTCGTTGACGCTGAAGTCGTAGCTGGTTTTGGCGCCGGGATGGGTGGAATCCGGCGCGTAATACGAACTGGCGCCGATGGTGGGCGTGGTGGGGTCCGAGGGGCAAAGAAAGGCCGGGATGATCTGGGCGAGGACCGTGGCGTTGCCGTTGGCCGGGCTGCCCGCGATCAACGAGTTGGGGACCTGATTGCGAGTGTAGGTGCAGGCCGCTTGTTTGAAGTCGTACTTGGCGTGCAACGGCTGCTGTTCGAGGAAGGGGAGCACCATCACCCAGCCGCTCACGTTGAGGATGCTCGGCGTCGGATTCGACGGGTGGGCATTGGTCGTGTTGTACGCCCAGCCATAGTCGAGGCCGGCGGGCGGGAAGACCCGGTGGACGTCGAGATAATTGTGAATCGCCACCCCGAGTTGCTTCAAGTTATTCGTGCAATGGGCTCGCCGGGCGGCCTCGCGCGCCGCCTGCACGGCCGGCAACAGAAGGGCGATCAGGATTCCGATGATCGCGATGACCACCAACAACTCGACCAGGGTAAAACCCGTTTTGAACCGTCGACGCATACCACCACCTCCAATTCACGAAAGACGGATGAAGCGATTTCGAGAAATCTCGAGGAGCGTCAAAACGCCACTAAACCTGTCGTCATTCTGGCTGGCCGCCTCCGCCATGTCAAATCTTTCGCGGGCAGAACGTCGAGCGTCGGAGGTGGTGGCCGGTTTGGCCCGATCCCGTTCGGCGAAACGGCAACGGCCAACAACAGGGGGAACAGCGTAGCAGCCGCCCTGGGCCACCAGCTTGACCACCCCTCCCAGCTTGGTATACTCAGGCTTTTCCGCAATCTCTCCCTTTGAGGTCCGTCATGCCGAAGAAGAAAGCCGCTACCAAGAAAGCCACGGCCAAGAAAGCCCCCAAGAAGAAGGCGCCTGCCGCAGAGGCGGAACCCGTCCACGAGGAAATTACCCTCGAGCCGATCGAGGAGAAGGCATTCCATCTGGCCCATACTTCCGCGAAGGTGCAACGCGAGTTGGAAGAGGCGGTGACCGACGCCCTCGGCAAGTCCGTGCGCAAGGTCTTCAAGAATCATCGCATCGACCTGACGCCGGCGCAGGCGACCAACATGGCGATGATCCTCTTCGGCGACTGAGCCGCCTCGCACGAATCCAGGGCCCCGCCTGGAAACAACAAAAAGAAGCAAGGACGCAGCGTTGTCCTTGCTTCTTTCTGTTTCCTGATGGGCAGAAGATCGTTCTGGCCCTCCTCGCGTGCTACCGGGCGGATTCGACCTCGATGGCGTTGGCCACCTCAGTGACGCCGGGAATGTGGGCCACGGTCTCTTGGGCCAGCTGTTTGCAGTAGTAGCTGGGGACTCGTCCGCGCAAGACGAGCACGCCCTGGTCGTAGTCACAGGAAACGGCGCGAACGACCATCGACGCGCTCTTTCTCAGGCTGGCCCGCGCCGCCTCCAGGATTCCTTGCGAAGGAAGCGGGCATTGCTTACGTGAATTCATGCGTGTGCCTCAACTGGGATGCGATGAAGGACGACCGACATGGCCGCCGCCCCTTTGATGAAAGACCCTTAAGATAGAATCGCGGCGGCTTCCCGCGAATCGGGAGAATCCCGAGCCAACCATCCGGGGCTCCACGTTCAGGGCCCGCAAAACTTTGCCGGATGTAGCGATTGCCTTGCAGACGTCTTTTTCCGATGGAAACAGGGGCTGCCTCGCCGATAAAGAGCCTACCGGTCAACACGACATGGAAACACTCTGGCGACTGGCTCGCCAGCAGATGATCCGCCTGAGAATGTGTGCCAACGTTATGGCAAAGACTCATAAAGCTCTCATGGCGGCGCTGCGAGATCGGCGGTAATTCCAACCTACCCAAGCCGAGATCGGTCCAACGGTAGTCGTAGTAGGTGCCGACTACCGGGTACCGGCCGATGCGAGCCTCCTCGGGGCGATGCCCCACCACCGGGAGTGCTGCTCCAAAAGAAGCAGCATGGCAGACAGCCAGACACGCTGGCCCCTTCGCAGGCTGCCAAGCCCTGCGAAGGGGCATTGTGTTTCTTGGGACCCAACTTATTTCTGCAAGGGCCCTTGGGCCCCCTGGCCCAGTTTCGCGCTTCGCTTTGAGCAGAGTTTTGCTAGACTTCCGAAAGTGGAACAACGGGGCCGCCGGACAGCTAGCATAGCCCCCCCGGCAAAGCGAGGAGAACCAAGGATGTGTGGAATTGTCGGCTATATTGGGCCTGTGGAAGCCAGCGAGTTTCTTGTCGGCGGCCTGCGACGGCTGGAGTATCGCGGGTATGACAGTGCAGGGGTGGCCACGCTGGATTCGGCCCACGGGCTTGTGGTGCGCAAGTCCGTGGGGCGGATCGAACGCCTGGCGACGCTCCTTCAAAAGTCGCCGGCACGCGGACGACTCGGCATCGGGCACACGCGCTGGGCCACCCATGGGGCGCCGACCGACGACAATGCCCACCCCCATCTTGGCGGAGACGGCGTAGTGGCCGTGGTCCACAATGGCGTGGTCGAGAATTTTCAGACCCTCAAGACGCGGCTGGAGAGCGAAGGGTATGTGTTCCACTCCGCCACCGATACGGAGGTGATCGCCCACCTGATCGCCAGTTGCCTGGAGCGTCAGCCGCCGGTGGCCGACATGGCCGCAGCCGACTATGCCCCGCTGATCGCGGCCGTGCAGGGCGCGTTGGCCCAGTTGCACGGGACCTATGGGCTGGGGATCCTCTTCCGCGACTACCCCGACGTGCTGATCGCCGCGCGTCTGGGAAGCCCGTTGATCGTGGGCGTCGGCAACGGCGAGCAGTTCATCGCCAGCGACGCCTCGCCGCTGATCGGCCACACGAACAAGATCGTCTACCTGGCCGACAACGAGTTGGCCGTGGTGACCGCCGACTCGCTCCGGGTCATGCACCGCGACCAGGGCCGGGTCTGCCCGAGCATCCAGGTCCTGGATCTGCCGGCCGACGCCGTCGATCGCGGCGGGTACGCGCATTACATGCTCAAAGAGATCTTCGAGCAGCCGGAATCGCTCCAGAACGCGATGCGGGGCCGGCTCGATCTCGACGCGGCCACGGCGAAGTTCGGCGGCTTGAACCTCACACCCCAGCAATTGCGCCAGGTGCGGCGGTTTGTGCTGACCGCCTGCGGCACCAGTTGGCACGCGTCACTGGTGGGCGAGTACCAGATGGAAACCCTCGCCCGGCTGCCGGTGGAAGTGGAGTATGCCAGCGAGTTGCGTTACCGCAATCCCCCGCTGGACGATCACACGCTCCTGTTTGCCATCACCCAGAGCGGCGAGACGGCCGACACGCTGGCCGCCCTGCGGGAGATGAAACGCAAGGGGCATCCCACGCTGGCCATCTGCAACGTGGTCGGCAGTTCGATCGCCAAGGAGGCCGACGGCGGGATCTACCTGCACGCCGGCCCAGAAGTCGGTGTGGCCTCGACCAAGGCCTTCACCTCGCAGTGCGTGGTCTTGGCGATGCTGGCCTTGTACTTCGGCCGTCTGCGCCATTTGAGCTTTGACGCCGGGATGCGGATCATCGAACAGTTTCAAGAGCTACCCGATCTGGTCCGCCGCGCGCTGGACTGCAACGACGCGGTGAAGGAGATCGCGCTGAAGTACGCCGACTGCAACAATTTCCTCTACCTGGGCCGGCAGTTCAACTTCCCCACGGCGTTGGAAGGCGCGCTGAAGCTCAAGGAAATCAGCTACATCCATGCCGAGGGCTATCCGGCGGCCGAGATGAAGCATGGGCCGATCGCCCTGGTCGACAGCGTCACCCCCAGCGTGTTCCTCATGCCCCAGGGGCCGGTCTACGACAAGGTGATGGCCAATCTCCAGGAGATCAAGGCCCGCGGCGGTCCGGTGATCGCCATGGTCACCGAGGGCGATACCGAAGCCGCCAAGCTGGCCGACGCCGTCATCGCCGTTCCCGACTGCGCCGACATCCTCCAGCCGATCGTCTTCAGCATCCCCCTCCAACTCCTAGCCTATCACATCGCCGTCACCCGCGGCTGCGACGTCGACAAGCCCCGCAACCTGGCCAAGAGCGTGACGGTGGAGTAAAGGACGGCCAAGAAACAACATAGGAGGGAGGAGTTAGAAGTTAGGAGTTAGGAGTTAGGAGCGAGAGACGTTCAGAAACCCGGAGTTTGTCTTGCTTCGACTGTTTGCCAGATTGATTGAAATGGAAACCGCCGTACGCCGGAACTGCGGCCGCACAGACCTGCAACGCCACCTCCTAACTTCTAGCTCCTAACTCCTTGTACGTAATCGCGCAACCTTGCGCAGTAGTACTATGGCAGCGTCGATGCGTGAAAGCCCA
>JBDKTH010000555.1:0-2517 GCA_039680305.1 Thermoguttaceae bacterium
GCTAGCAGTCGAATGGTATCTCCGGAAGCGTTGGGGCCTCGTCTAGAGGAGCAGAACCGTCTGGCCGCGTTCTGCATCGCCCCCGACCCATCCACGACTCGTGTCGCTTCGCGCCCAACCAACGGACCCTCTCTTGGGGTGTGCCGCTTTTGCCTCCACAGCCGGATTCTGCCGGTCAAAGTAGATGCAATGATTGCGATGAATGTGTAGAACAGAGAGTGTGTAACGGTCTGCGTCACATTCCGAGTGGTTCGGTCTTCATAAAACCGAAGGACTTTTCTAGCGGATCCTCCTAAGTGGCCTCAGGGGACGGTCCCTAGTGGGTCACCCCCATGCTACAGACGTTTTGATCGCCCAAAAAGAACCCTTTGATCGATCGCATTTGGGGAACCAGTTCGGATGACACGGACCGTATCGGTATTTGTGAAATCGACTGCTAAAGCTAAGCTAATCTTGAGCATACGATCAGAAGGCATCCTCCCGATCCCGGGTTCTGACGAACCGTTTCGGATGATACCAGACCCGATGGACCTGCGTGCGATGGTAAGGGCATGAGCACCGAACAATCACTCGATCCACAACTCATCGAACAGACCAAGCAACAGATCCGTTCGTTGGTCAATGAGATTGCCCAATTGGCCAAGTCGGAGGTTGCCCCGCCGGAGTTCTATGGCGAATTCCTGCCGCGGGTTGTCTCCGCCCTGGCGGCCGTCGGCGGCGTGGTCTGGACGCTGGAGCCCGAAGGACGTTTGTCGATCGGCTATCAGATCAATCTGCAGGAGACCCAGCTGCGCGAGCGCCAGGAAGATCAGGTCCGACATGGACGTCTGATCCAGAAGGTCCTGGCCAGCGGCGAGGGGATGCTCGTTCCGCCGCACTCGGGCACCGGGGAAGACGACGAGGCCGCGAACACGACCGGCTTCCTCCTCGTGTTCGGGGCCATCAAGACCGACCTGGAAACGGTCGGCGTGGTTGAGGTCTTCCAGCGGCCCGACACCGGCCCGTCGACGCAGAAGGGCTATCTGCGGTTCCTCTTGCAGATGTGCGAGCTGGCGGGCGACTACTTCAAGAGCCGCCAGTTGCGGAACTTTTCCGACCGGCAGGTCTTGTGGAGCCAGTTGGAAGAGTTCACGCGGATGGTCCACGCCAGCCTCGACCCGCGCGAGACGGCCTACACGGTGGCCAACGAAGGGCGGCGGTTGATCGAGTGCGACCGGGTGAGCGTGGCGATCCGCCGCGGCAAGAAGTGCTACGTCGAGGCGATCAGCGGCCAGGACCTGTTCGACAAGCGGTCGAACACGGTTAAGCTCTTGAATCGGCTGTCGACGGCCGTGGTGGCCAGCGATGAGAACATGTGGTACCTCGGCGACACGAGCAACATGGCGCCGCAGGTGGAAGAGGCGGTGCAGGAATACGTCGACGAGTCGCACACGAAGATGCTTGCCGTGCTGCCGCTGCGCCGCCCGCGCCGCGAGGAAGAGCACGAAGACGAGGATCGCCGCGAGGCGTCGGAGCCGCCGATCGGGGCGCTGATCGTCGAACAGATCGAAGACGTGCGCGTGGCGGAAAAGCTGCGGCAGCGGGTCGAGGTGGTCAGCCGGCACAGTGCCACGGCGTTGACCAACGCCCTGGAGCACAACAGCCTGTTCCTGATGCCCGTGTGGCGCACGATCGGCAAAACCCGCTGGCTGGTCAAGGCTCGGACGTTGCCCAAGACGCTGCTGGTCACGGTGGCGATCGTGGCGGCGCTGGTGGCCTTGTTCACCGTGCGCGCCGATTTCAAGCTCAACTGCAAAGGCACCCTGGAACCGGAGTTCCGCCGCGAGGTGTTTGCCGAGGTGGACGGGACCGTCGAAGAGGTCCTCGTCAAGCAGAACGAAATCGTGAAGAAAGACCAGCTTCTGGTCCGGATGCGCAACACCGACCTGGAGAAAGAGCTGATCCGCGTCAAGGGCGAGATCGCCGTCACCGGACAGCAGATGCTCAACCGAGGACGGTCGATTTCCGAGAACCGCGGGATGCGGGAGGACGAGCTCAACCAGTTGCGGACCGAACAGGTGGAGTTGCGCGCCAAGCTCAACAGCCTGGACGTCCAGCGACGGCTCTGCGAGCAGAAGATGAAATACCTGGAGATCCACAGCCCGATCGATGGCCAGGTGGTCACCTGGGATCTCAATAACCTGCTGAAAAACCGCCCCGTGCAGCGCGGCCAGGTGCTGATGCGGGTCGCCGACCTCAACGGCCCCTGGCGACTGGAACTCCACATGCCGGAAAACCGCATGGGACATATCGTCCGGGAGCGAAACGCGTTCAAGCAAAACGATCCTGCCAAGGACCTCAACGTCGAATACATCCTGGCGATCGACCCCGGCACGACCCGCGAGGGGACGGTCCAGGACATCCACGGCAGCGCCGATGTGCGCGGCGAAGAAGGGAACGTCGTGTTAGTGAACGTGACCATCGACACGGAAAAGCTGCGCGGCGAAGTGACGGGGATCCGGCCGGGAGCCTCGGTCA
>JBDKTH010001380.1:0-1793 GCA_039680305.1 Thermoguttaceae bacterium
CAGTCGCTTGTCGCTCAGGATGCCAAGAATCCGGACTACCGTTTGGCCTTGGCTCGCAGCTATGAGAACCTGGCCTTGGTCCGGCAACCCTTTCGCGGGAACAAGGAATCGCTGGAGGCCAACCAGACGGCGATCGGCTTGTTCAAGGCGTTGGCTGACGAGTTTCCCTCGGTGGCCTTGTATCGTCAAGAACTGGCCGAGGCCTATCTGTTGTCCAACGGGCCCTCACGATTCCTGTTGGCCTCGGAGGACGCCCGCACGCGAATCCAGGAAGCCCAACGGTTGGCCGAACAACTTCACGCCGATTATCCTCAGGTGCCCGAGTACACGCTGCTTCTGGCCCGGACGACCAGCCGCAATGGCATGCTGCTGGCCGGGAAGCAGCAGTTCGCCGAGGCGTTGCGCGAGCATCGCCGCTCGGTCGACTTGCTCCAGTCGCTCGTGGATCGCTGCCCCTCGGTTCCCTGGTTCAAATTCCTGCTGGCCTCAGGTCGCCAAACGTTGGGCGAGTATTTGAGGTTGGCCAAACGCCTGCCGGAATCCCGCGAGGAACTGGAACGGGGCATCAAGGCCACGGAAGAACTCTTCGGCGGCCAGCGACAAATGCCGTATGGGGCCCAGTTCTTCCTGGCCAAACAGTACGTCAGCCTGGCGATCACGTTGCGGGAGATGGGCGAGACCCGTCTGGCCGACGAGGCCCAGGCCAAGGCTCAGGCGATGATGCCTATGCCCGGTCCCCCACGGCCGCCCCCCCCGGCACCATAAGTGCGGCCAGCTTGGCCAACTCGACGAGCCAGAGAACGGAGCTGGCCACGGCAATGCACACGAGCCAATCGAGCGGGCGGAGGGGCACCGTTCCAAACGCCGTCTGCAGGAAGGGGACGTAGATCACCATCACCTGCAACGCCGCGGAAAACAGGACGGCCAGCCAAACCCACGGGTTGCGGAACAGGCCGACCAAGGCGCTACGGTCCGATGCCCGGGCGTTGAAGATGTTGAACAGTTGAAAGAACACCAGCGTCGTGAAGGCCATCGTCCGGGCGTAGATCATCTCGCCCTCGCCCCAGAGCAGCCCACCGGGGAGCGAGGCGTCCATCACCAAGAGCGTCCCGAAGGCCATGATCAGGCCGACGAAGGCGATGTTCAGCCACATCGCCCGGTTGACCACCCGGCTCTGCGGATCGCGCGGCGGGCGCCGCATCAGCCGTGGGTCGGGCGGCTCCATGGCCATGGCCAGCGCGGGGCCCGAGTCGGTCAGCAGGTTGATCCAGAGGATCTGCACTGCCAAGAGTGGAAGGACGACCTCGACCCCTGCCTCGGCGGCGAGGCCGAACAGTCCGGCCAGGACCACGCCGAAGAACATCGTCAGCACTTCGCCCATGTTTGACGACAAGAGATACCGCAAGGCCGCGCGGATGCTGTGAAAGATCGAACGTCCCTCTTCCACGGCGGCGACGATCGAGGCAAAGTTGTCGTCGGTAAGGATCATGTCGGCCGCCTGCTTTGAGACATCCGTGCCGGTGATCCCCATGGCGATGCCGATGTCGGCCGCCTTCAGCGCCGGCGCATCATTCACGCCATCGCCGGTCATCGCCACGATGTGACCATTGGCCTTCAACGCCCGGACGATCCGCAGCTTGTGTTCCGGGGCCACGCGGGCGTAGATCGACACGTCGCGGACGCGGTCCTGGAGTTGGAAGTCGTCTATCTTCGGCAGCTCGGCGACATTCATGGAAAGCGTCTCGCGGGAACTGATTCCCTGTTCGGTGTCCAAGGCCGCGGCCGTTCGAGGA
>JBDKTH010001034.1:0-3903 GCA_039680305.1 Thermoguttaceae bacterium
GATCCCCTCTCCCTTTGGGAGAGGGTTAGGGTGAGGGGAATTGGCGAGAGACACCGCCCTTTCGCTTCCCCTCACCCCGGCCCTCTCCCGGAGGGAGAGGGAGGTTTGGAGCAGACTCTCAGCCATCAGCACAGACACGTGACTTGCGTCTGCTAATTGTTGACCGCTGTTTGCTTTCCTCTCACCGTTCCGGCGAACTTTTCCGCACCTGTTCGGCGAGGAGCTGCTGGAGCTGGGCGAACTGCTTGGAACTGGCCGAGCCTTCGATCGCCCGGACGGCGATCTCTTGGACCTGCGCGTAGGCCTTTTCCGCCTGCTGGGCAAGCCGGCCAAGCTGTTCGGCCTGCTCGTGGGCGACCCGCTCGAGCGATGCGACCTTGGTGGTCAGAACGTTCTTCTCCCCCTCGAACTCCCGGCGTAGCAATGCCTGGGCCGACTGGTGCTGCTGCTCGAGCCGGGCCGTGGTGTCGGCCGCTGCACGAGTGGCGGCCGCCTCAAGCTCCTGGGCGAAGCCCGCGACACGGGCGCGAAGCTCGGCCAGTTCCTGCTCGCGGGAGGCGATTGCCTTTTCGCGTTCCGTCCACTCGCATTCGAGTTGGGCCTTTCGCTCGGCCAGTTCTTTCTGGACCTTGGCCAGTTCGTCCTGCGTCTGATCCCGGGCCAGTTGTTGTTCGCGTGCGAAGCTGTACTTGTATTCTTCAAGATCTCGCTGACGCCGCTTCTGTTCGGCTGTGTCCCGTTCTTTGGTCTCTTGCTCGCGCTGCTTCTTCTCCTGCTCCCACTCCGCGCGGGTCGTCTCGATCTCGCGGTCCAGTTGCTCCTTCTCGGTCTGGTACTCGCGCTCCATCTCCTCCTGCTTTTGCTGCTGCGTCTCGATGATCGCCGCGAGCGTGGAGGCGGAACGCTGGATCTCGTAGATCTCCTTCAGCTCGGCGTCTTTGGCCGTGATCGCCCGGCGGATCTGGTCGTACTTGCCGATCTCCTCTTCCAGGCGATCGGAGAGCTGCGTGAGCGTGCGAGCAATCGTCGACTTGAGCTCGCCAATCGACCGGACGACGCCTTCGCTGGAAATTGCCTCGGCCACTGCCACGGCTTCCCGGGTCGCCTTGGCCGCGATGCGTTCCTCGGGCTTGGCCTCGGCCTCCTTGCGCTGGGCGACGGCCTTTTCCGCCTCGGCCACGAGTTCCACGGTCGCCTGCCGGGGCGAACGCTTCTTGGGGGATGCTTTTTCTGCCATGGGAGAACCTCAGGGAGGATGGTCGTTTTCTGACGGGACTGCAAACGGCGATCCTATCTGACAGGGGTTGGGATGTCAACGAGCGGACAATCACAAAGGGGGGGGCGGAATGTCCGCGATGCGGCCGAAAGGCGAACCGACGAGGCTCCGCCATCGCTCGATTAGACGCACCTGTCGGGGTTGGGCGGGTGAACTCGATTTGGAGTGGAATGATGCGTTATTTGCGATCTTGGTCGTCAAAGCCCATTAGGGCTTGTAGGGGGGAAGTCTGTCTTGCAGATCGTCATCGTGTGATTGTACAATGCCCCCCTTGTTTGCTGGGATCGAGGAGGAAGAGTCCCCTCGGGACGTGGCGCGAAGTGCCCGGCCGGGTAAGGGCAAGCAAGACGATGCGCTGACCAAGGGGACTTCCATCGACGTTGAAGTTTACCGGGCTGACGACGGACAACTATTCCTCGACGCGAAAGTTGAACTGTCGAGGAATGCCGCCCCGGAGTCGCCGAATAAGAAGTCCACGGCTCAGTTGCTTGCCGCCACATTGGCCAGGTGGCTGCAACCGAAAACGGAAGAGAAAACAGGCGTCCGTCTTATAACCCACGGGTTGCGGATTGTCGAACCGGTCACGCTCGGCAAGAAGATTACCGTGTCGCTGGGCAAGCCGTCGGAGAAGAGCCGATTCGAGGTGCGAGTCAGTGAAGCTTCGGCCAACGATCTAGCGGTTTTGAGAAACAAGCCCGGTAGCTGACCGCCAAGGCTCCCCTGGAGATTGCGGAATACGCCCCCGCCGGGCGTGTCCCGGCGGGGGCGGAGGATTGACGCATTCTCGGGACAGTCGGTTCAATCCCGCGCTCCACTGGGACGAGCCCAGTGGGGACGGAGTCTTGGTGGCGTTTCTTGGGCTAGTCCGCCCAATCCTTCGTTCCGCCGGGGCAAGCCCGGCGGGGACGACTCTGGACACTGGTGACCTGAGGATCATTGGTCATTAGCGATCAGGCCGGCGGTCAGCGGACGATACCTTTCCTGCTGACTGCTGACTGCTGACTGCTGACTGCTGACTGCTACTTCCCCTTCCTCAGCCGCTCAATCGTCACCGCGACCGGCGAGGGCTTCTCCACGCCGGGCTGGTTCATGCGGGCTAGCTCTTCCAGGGTCTCGTGGAGGGCGTAGCAGGCCGTTTTGTAATCGACGCCGGTCAGTTCGGCGACCAACCGGGTGCCACGGTCGATCAGCTTCTTGTTGGTCGGCTCGACGCAGACCATCCAGTTGCTGGCCAGGCGGCCCATCCGGGCCATTGTGGCCGTGGAAACGTTGTTTAGCACGAGCTTGGCGCCGAGTCGGTCCCAGAGGCCAAGCGGCGAGGCCGCGAGCCGAATCGGCACGTGCCATTGCGTCGGGGTCAGGTCGGCGGGCGGCACCGCGGGCCCGATCGCCAGGACCGCCCGAGCGGCGAACGGTCGGGCGGAAGCCTCGAAGGCTGCACGCAGCGGATCCTGAGGAGCCGAGAGCCGCTGGACCTCGTCGCCGAGGACCAGGAGGATCGCGGCGTTGTCGGGGACGGCGTATCGCGACGGATCATTTTCGTTGCCGATCAGAAACTTGACCATCTCGGCAGCCGAAATCCGCGGCGGATTCTGCTGGATCTTGGCCGGAGCGTTCATCTGGCGATACGTTTCCGGCGTCCACTGGAGGCAACGCGGCCCGCGCCGAAGCACCTCGCGCCATGCCTCCGCCGTGGGCAGCCGCGGGTTCTTGACGAACGCCCAGGACGGGGGCGAGATCTGGTCGTCGCAGGTGCGGAATCGGGGCAAGGTGAAGGTCGGCGAACGTTCGGTCGTGTCGGTAAAGATGTCCAGCAAGCACCGATCGGCCAGGTAGGTCACCAGTCCTTTGCGCCGATAGAGTTGTTCCTCGAAGCGAATCATCGCCGCCATCGCGCCAACCGCTTCGGGCTTGCCCAGGTCGGCCAGCAGTTGGAGGAACACGGTGTTGTAGTCGAGCGGCTGCCGGGCAACCACATGGAGTTCGGCCAACTCGGCGGCCGAAAGTCGAGACTGAAGGAGATCGGCGAGCGCGATCTCCAGTGCGGCGCCGACGACGAGCAGTTCCGAGGTTGTGGCCTGCATACGTGTGGAGCCGGCCACGCCCATGGGACCGCTGGCCAGGTCGAGCTTGGTGATCCGCGGGTCGTCGATCACCTGACGCGATCGCTCGATATGGCGGGCCAGCACGTCGGCCGGATTGTTGAACACAAAGAAGGCCTCGGCGCCGTTGTCGATCGCCTGCCAGACGGTGCCGATGACCGACGAGGTCTCGCCCCCCTCGGTGATGGCCACCAAGACGTCGCCCTTGCCGAGCCCGGCCTCCTGGACCTGACGCCGGCCGAAGACGGCATAGTCTTCAAAACTCTCGACCGATCGGATCAGGGCGAAGTCGCCCCCGGTCATGATGCTCGTCGCCCGGTCTTCCAGGTTGGGCAACTTGGCGGCGATGGCCGGATGCTTGCTGCGCAGGTCCTGCCAGAACTGGCGCCAGATGGTCTCCAGCAGAATGCTCAAGCGGCCCGTTGCGCCGCAGCCGGAGAAGCAGACCCGCCCCTGGCCGGCCGTCACCTGTCGCAGCGACTCGACCAGCCGCTTGAACTCCGCGCTGGCGAAAACCTGCGCCGC
>JBDKTH010001027.1:0-7367 GCA_039680305.1 Thermoguttaceae bacterium
ACTCCACCAACGTGAAACCGTGCGAACGCTGTCGAGACATGACTCCCACCTCGTCATGAAAAGGGGTAAGCAATTTGGAAAAGACGGATTAGGAAGACACCGAAACGGTTCGTGTCAGTCTGTTGGCCGTCGTGCAACTTGCCCCCTCTCGTGTCCCGGTCCACGCTCCACACGTAACACGATTAATCCAAGCCCTTTGGTTCGCCGTTGGAAATCGTGGAGGCTGCTTGCCAGATCGTCTTGTCGATCGTGTCGCCGACGAACCTCACCGAGCCGTCGGCCATCCCCACGTTGACCCCTCCGGGATGCTTGCTGCGGGCGGCATAGGAGGCCGTGTTCGAACTGGACGAAAACTCGTGGTTTAGGGTCAGTTTGTCGTTGGGACCCAAGAGGGTGTTGTATGCCCAACTTGCATTGAGCCCTTGATACCAACTGTATCCCCGAGCACCGTTTTCGTTCGTCGTCAGCGTGACTCCATCGGTACCGTTATTCGTGGCGTTGACATCGCTGCAGGACGCTCGGCAGGTATACGGCGTGCCTAGAAGGCACTCCGACACGGCCATCGTGTTGGAGGAGCCGTCGGTGATCGTAGCGAACGAGGGGAAGAAGGTCTCTCGAAACAAGCCGACCCTGGTCATCGCGCCCGTGGGTTTCGCAAGGGTCGTCTCGGAACCCGAACAGCCCACGTAGTTCGTCGGTCCTGGCCAACTCGTGGAATCCCAGTACGGGCTGGGGTCGCTCGGGCAGCGGAAGGCCTGAATCTTGGTCATGAACATCCGGTTGCCGATCGTTGACCGATTGGCGTCCCAACTCAGATAAACACTCCACGGGATCTGGTCGTAAATCTGCTTCTGCTCCAGGTACGGCAGGATGCGGGCGTGCCAGCCAATATGCTGCGTCTCCCAGGAGTACGTGGGCGTCCCCTCGATGCGGAGGCTGGCGCAGGGGAAGACCTTGAACGTGTCGTTGTAATTGTGCAACGCCAAGCCGATCTGCTTGATCTTGTTGGTGCACTCACTCCGCCGGGCCGCTTCGCGCGCGGCCTGCACGGCCGGCAAGAGCAACGCGATCAAGATGCCGATGATCGCGATCACCACCAACAACTCCACCAACGTGAAACCGTGCGAACGCTGCCGGGACATGACTTCCCTCCTCACCGTGTGAAACGGGTCAAGGAACCTTGGAATAGACGGATTAGGAAGATGCGGGAACGATTGTTGTCGGCCTTGGGGCGACCCTGTCGCCTGCGATCTCCTCGGTACAACTCTACGCCCCAACCGGTTATGTCAGCGGTTTCGGCTTCAGGTCGAAATCCGTGGTGTTCGCGCCGGGCTCGAGTTTCATCTTGAGCTCGGATGCCGTGTTGTATTTCGCCGGGATCAACTGATTGATGATCGGCACCTGTTGACCGGTCTCGCGATCCAGGCGTTTCTTGCCGGTGTCCTCGCTGGCGCTGAGCATCACGCGGTATTCGCCCGCCACAAGGCCGGCGGAGGCCGGGATCGTGTACTGGCCATTGGTGATCGGGGCGGCCGCTGCGACGCTGGTGGTTCCCTGGAGGATATCCAGCCGGATGCCTCCCTTTTCCACCGGCTTGCCGTTGAAGCTCACCTTGCCACTCACCGAGGCCGTTTGGCCGCCGCAACCGACCAACACGCACAGCACGAGCAGCGGCAGAAATCTCCCCGGTCGCAAAGGCAATCCACCGAACAACTTCTGGCCGAGAATGGTCGTAGAGAATCGCATGCAGTCCTCCCCCTCTGTGGATAGGTGCCCTCCAACGTCGTCACTATAACTGCTCGCTCCCGGGGAGTCAAGAAAATGGAGCGATGAGGAGGTTTTGCGATTCAGACAGACAATCGTGTGCCACTGGCGTGCCGCCAGTGCTTTTTGAAGGGGGGCTTGCACGTCGTCCCTCCCTAGAGCCTCATCGATCGGGTCAGCCCTAAGCAGATCGCGGCTACAAGCTCAGCTTGGTTGATGGTGTCGCGTGCCGCCGGTGCTTGATCCACTTGCTTGGCAAGGGGAGGCACTGGCAAGATGCCAGTGGCACCCGGCGAGGCCCGCCAGATCGGTGGCAGCCGAGTGGCGGGCCTCGCAAGCTCGGCACCGCCCTACTTGATTACCGATCTTATTCGTCAAAACCCCTCACAGGCGTCTCCCAGAATCGTGCACGGTCATTCAGAATGCTCATTCCTTGGGAACCGCGAACAAGACCTGATGCTTGGCGCGGTCGATCCCCACCAGACCGCCGGTCTTCGGATCGGCGGCGATCCCTTGCCCAGGAAACGGGGCGGATTGCTTTTCCACCAGCACCAGTTGGTCTCCCTCGGCGGGAACGCGCAGCCGGTACAAGACCCGGTGGTCGTGGTCGGTCGCCAACAGCGAACCCGCGTGCCACAGGCCGCCGGAGAGACTACTGAACTGGCCGAGGTCGCGCACCAGGTCCGGGGGGAGCGTCCATCGCTTTTGCTCACGCCAGTCGGCGTCGAACTTGACGAGGAACGACTCTCCTTTGTTTTTCCCATACCGGGCGAAGAAGCACCACCAATGCTCGCGCTGGCGTACAACCCACGTCAGGCTGCCCCCGAAATTGCCGAACTCCTTGAACGTGGTGATCCGCATCGACTCCGGATCGAGGGCTTTGATCTCGCTGCGTTCGGGCATTTGGGGGAAGTTGGAATGGGCGCAGAGCAACTGGCCCTTCCAAAAGAACCCGCTGTTGAGATGATGGGCCTCCCCGGTGCTGGTCGCCACGCGCCGGCCGGTCTCCCGCTCGTACTTGGCGATGCGTTTGCTGGCGATGGCATAGACGAACCGCTCGTCGGCAGCCGCGGCCTGGTTCGCCTCTTCCGCCGGCAGCACGCCGGTCTGCTCCCAAACGGCCTTCGGCTCCTCGGCCGAACTGAGCGCCGGGGCTAGGCATCCGAGGAGGAGAAGTAGAAAGAGTATGCGTAGTTTGTTCATGGGGAGGGGCTCCAACATGGCATCGCGAAGTCATCGAGGGGCGAATATCGGATCACGCGGAGCCGCGGAGCCGCGGAGAACGGGGCGGAAACGTGCGAGGAGGTAGTTGGGGGCCAAGCCTGTTTGTGAACATAATTCATTCGCGATAGAGCGATTCTGCGATAGCCTTGTCCACAAGCAAGTCCCTTATCTGCTCTTCCTCTCCGCGGCTCCGCGGCTCCGCGTGATTCGATTCCCTTTACGCTCTTCGGTGTACTTCCGGTGGCGGGCCTCGCAAGCTCGGCTCCGCCCTACTTGATGACCGTGGTCTCTATTCTTGCCCTGCGTGACGCAGTTCGACGCGATCCAGCTCCACCGGACCGTTCCACTGGACGCGGAGCCAACGCTGGCTGGCGGGGATCGTGGCGGCGAAGTCGAACTGGGTTTGGAGCTTGCCGCCGTAACGGATCGCTTCGGGGGGCGGCGGCGCGTACTCGATCTTCTGCGGGACAACGTCCAACGGCTTGAACTCCTGGCCATCCGCCGAAACGCTCAGTGTCAGATCGGCCGATTTCGCCGCGGTCCACGTGGTGAGCTTCACGCAGCGCAGCTCGCCGGGCGTCTGGTAGACGAGCCACGACTGGCGATCGCCCGCGGCGCGGTAGAGGTTCTCGGCGTAGCAGGCGTTGTGTTCGTTGACTAGCTTCAGGCCGTTCGACCTGGCGGCCAGGCGGAGATCCTTGAGTTCGTCCACCAGCCAGGCCTCGCGGAAGCGGACTGGGCCGACCGTGTTCGACGGCGAGGACGTGCCCGCACGGTTCCGGGCGACGACCCGATAGAACCAATCGCGGCCGGGCGTGGCCGAGGCGTCGGCGAACAAGGGCCGGTAAGCCGTGTCGGCGTCGGAGACGTTGGCGCCGACGGTGGTCCAGGGGCCTTGTGCGGCCGGGGCCCGCTGGACATCGTAGCCGGTTGCGCCGGTCGAACCACGCCACGACAAGAGCGGGGCCTCGCCGATCGGCAGCAATTCCGGGGCGGCCGGCGCCTCGGGTTTGGCTACTGGCAAACCCTGGATGCGGAAGGCAAACTCGCGGAGCGTCCAGAGGAGATCGCGTTCACGATGCGCGTCTCCACTGGAGAAGCCTGCCCAGTGATACGAGCCGATGGCCGGGTGCGTGCAGAACTGGTGCCAATAGAAGCCGCCCTGGCGGTGGTGCATGTACATGCTCCAGATCAAGGCGCCCGACACGCCGCTGCCATTGACCTCTTCGAGGAAGCGGCGGACCTTGGCCATGTCGGTTTCCAGTCCGAACTCGCCGACGACAAACGGCCGCTTGCCCTGGGCCTTGGCCCAGTCGTCGTGGAGCCACTTGAGCCAGTCGCCTCCATAGTAGTGGCGTGAGAGGATGTCGATGTTCGGGTCGAGCGTGTCGGAGAGCTGGGGATGGTCCCAGTCCATCACCAGATGGTTCGGGTCGAGACTCTTGATATAGGCGGCCATCTCGGCCTTCCACGCCTGCGGCACCTTGGGCATCTCGTTGCCGAACTGCCAGGCGAGAATCGCCTTGTCGTCGCGATACGTCTGGCCGGTGATCGAGTTGCGGCGCTCGATCACGTGGCGGATCGTGGCCTTAAAATCCTCGCGGAGCTGCGGGTCGGTGTAGAACTCTTTCTTCTCCTTGCCGCGGTGTTCGGCGTAGGTCTTGATCCCGCCGAGATAGTCGCCCCAGTCGGCCGTGAGCGGGACGATCACGCGGACCTGGTACTTGGCGGCCAGCGCGAGGGCCTGGTCGAGCGTCTTGAACGACTCGTCATTGAATCGGCCCGGACCCTGGACGTATTCCCACGACCCCTCGGGCATTTTGGGCGAACGGATCGGCAGGTTCCACAACCGCACGCAGCGGGCGTTCATCTGGGCCAGCGAGCGGAACCCGTCTTCCTGTTCCCAGGCGGTGGGGAGCGTCATGCGCTCGGGGAGCCGCTGGTTGTAGTCGTACGGCATGATCAGGCCCGGCATGTTCGCCCCGATGAACCGCCACGGCTTGTTGCCGTTCATGAGCCGGTCGCCCTCGCGCGTGATGAAGTGCTGAAAGCCGGCCTCTTGAGCCCAGGCCCCGCCAGGCAGGAGAGCGAGAAGAGCCACGGCAAGCAGGTGCACGGCGAGACGGCAGGGTCGGGTCATTGTAGGAAGCTCCTTGGAGGCGGGCAGGGTCGGACGGGGGAACTACCCGTTTGGCACCATTCTAACTTGGGGATGGGGCGGCGTGTCAAGAATGACGCATTGTGCAGCAAAGAACGCGGATTTCACCGCCCCGTTTAGCCGCGGCACTTGTGCCACGCGGGCGACTCGCTGGCCGCATCGATGGGCTCCCGGCACAAGTGCCGGGGCTAAACGGAATGGCATCCAATCGATCGACGCAATTTCGTCGGTTTCAACGACACCCCGTTTAGCCCGGTCGCTTGCGACGGGAGTCGTGCAGCCGCTCGCGCCGGCACCACCACTATCCCGCGGCCGGCGGGCCGTGCTTGACGTCGTCCATCGCGGGGATCTCGATCGTGTCGGGTTCCCAGCGGATGAGCTTGAGGTTCTCCACGAACGTCACGTAGGTCACCGGGACGATCCCCAGCGTGACGACGGTGGCCAACAGCAGCCCGGCGATCTGCACGTAGCACATCGGCTCCCACAACGGGCCGCCTTCGATCGCCAGCGGGATCAGGCCGCCGACCGTGGCCAACACGGTTACCAGCACGGGGCGGAGCCGGACCAGGGCCGAGTCGGTCACGGCCTTGTGGAGCGGTTCGCCCCGCTCGCAGGCTTCTTCGATGTAGTCGAACAGCACGATCACGTGGCTGACGATCACCCCGGCCAGCGAGGCTACACCCAAGAAGGCCATGAAGCCGAACGGGGTGCCAAACGGCAACAGTCCCAGCATCCCGCCGACCATGCCGAACGGCACCCCGGCGAAGACCACTAGCGGCTTGGTGACGCTGTTGAACTGGAAGACCAGGGCCAGGTAGATCAGCACCAGCGAGGCCAAGAGGGCCAGGGCGACCGAGTCGAACCCCTTGACCTGCTCCTCGTATTCCCCGCCGAACTGGTAGCGGCAGCCCGGCGGCCAGGCCGGCGACAGGCGGTCGAATCGTTCCTTCATCTGGTGGACGACGCTGCTGGCCAGCACGCCGGGCACCGTGTCGCACTTGACCGTGATGCACCGCTGGTGATCGCGACGCCAAATCTTCGGCGAGACGAGCCTGGTGGAGAATTGGGCGATCTGGCTGATCGGCACGCGCACGTTGGTCAGCGAGCTGAAGGCGTCGAGATTGGTGATCTCTTCGATCCTCGCCCGCTGGTCGCTTCGCAAGCGGAACATGATCGGGATCAGCCGGTCCTGCTCGCGCAGATAGGTCGGGGCGATGCCGGAGAGGCCGGTCTGCAGCAGCAGGGCCACATCCTGGTTGGTAATCCCGGCCATGTTCGCCTTTTCGGGATTGATCGTCACGGCGAGCTGGAGAATCTGCGATTCCCAGTCGTCGTGGATGTTGTCGGTACCTGGGATTTCGCGGAGCTGCTGTTTGGTCTCGGCGGCGAGGCGGCGGAGAGTTTCGAAATCGTCGCCAAAGAGGCGGATCTGCACGGGCACGCCGATCGGCGGGCCGGTCTCAAGCTGTTCGATGGTCACACGAGCGGAAGCCACGGCCACGGGCAGTTCCCGCTTGAGCCGCTCGACAATCGCCTGGGTGTCGTGCCGGTTGACCGTGTGGACGAGGATCTGGGCGTAGTTGTCGGCACGCTGTTCCGGGATGATCGAGAGCCAGAACCGCGGGCCGCCCTGGCCGACGTAGGTCGTGTAGGCCTGGATGTGATTCCCTTCGAGCTTTTCAATCGCTTGGATGACCTTGAGCGTCTCCTCTTGGGTCTGGCGGATCGGCGAGCCTTCGGCCAGATAGACGTTCACGCTGAAGACGCTGTGAAGATCCTTGGGGAAGAAGGCCGTGCCGATCAGCGGCAGGCAGGCGACGCCGGCCGCCAGGAACGTCAGGCTGACGCCGAGCGAGATCGTTTTGTGGTTGAGGCTCCAGATGGAAAAACGGCGGTAGAGGCGGGCGAACAGGGCGCCGAGCCCCCGGCCGCCTTCGAGGCCCGACTCAAACCCCTTTTGGCCCCGCAGCATGTAGTAGCCCAACAGCGGCATGAAGGTCATCGACACGATCCGGCTGCAGACCAGCGAGGTGGTCACGACGACCGGCAGCGAGTAGATGAAGTCGCCCGTGCGCCCCTTGACCAGAAGCAGCGGCAGGAAGGCCACGCAGTTGGTCAACGTGGCATAGAGGATCGCCCGGGCCAGCTTTTGCGGGCCGAGCCAGGCGGCCACGTCGCGCGGGTGGCCGTGGGCGATCTCGCGGTTGATCGCGTCGCCGGC
>JBDKTH010000715.1:0-1604 GCA_039680305.1 Thermoguttaceae bacterium
ACTGAAAGTGAACCATTGGTCCGCAGGATAACGAACTCGATTCGGCCGGTTGTCGTGGCGAGCCTTCAACGTATTGGCGAAGCCCAAATGACGCTCTGGTCCCGAGAAAGGGATGTGGTCGGCTGGACCACGCGGTAAGCTCCCGAAGCAAACCAGGCCATCTTCAGGAGGCGACAGGCGGTGGTTGGAGGCGGAACGATGGGAAGGTTCGATACATGAAACAATGAGACCTGGGCGGGTACAGGACGGAGTTCATGTGCCGTCACTCCGACACGGCTCGCCGCCCCGAGATAATCCATTCTTCCATTCTCAATCACTCTTCGGCCCAACGGGCCAACCATTCCTATGCCTCAGCTTGTAGGGTGGGGCTCGCTCGGTTTAACGCCAAGCGGAAACCGTCGCCTTGGCGAATGCGGGTTGTGGATCGGGCCGCGTGGTGCTGGTCCGCTCGACCGACCCGACGTTCTTTGTAGCTCGTTGCCTGGCGATGGGGAGGGAAGCTACACTGTTTGTTATTGCCCTGGAGAAAACCGTTGGCCGGATTCTGCGTCCACGACGATCCGGCCGCAAGCCCCCATTGTTCAAACCGACCCTTTTCCGTTCGCCTCCCCGGAATCAGTCCAATTCGGAGCCCATCATGGCGTATCATCCGCAGCATAGCGTCCTGGCACTCCCCGTGGCCGGCACGCTTCGGGTCGTCAGCCTGATTGTCGTTGTCGTCGGTGCGGTTCATATGGCGGCGGGGAACGAGCCTGAGAATGTCAGGCTTCGTTTCGTCGCCTACAACGTAGAGTTTGGCAAGAACGCGACGGCCGACGAGATCGGCACGATGCTCAAACCGTGGAAGCCCGACGTGGTTTGCTTCAGCGAGGTTCCCGGCGGAAGCTGGACGGCGGACGTCGGCAAGGTCTTGGGGATGGAACACGTCCACCTGGGGAAGATTTCTTCCGCAAATCACAAGGACAAATACAAATCGATCCTCAGCCGCACCTCACTCGTCGACCCGCGGGAGTTCGAACTGAAGGGCAAGGGATGGAATCCGGCCAGCGCCGTGCGGGCGGTCACGGTCGTCGGCGGCCACCGAATCGCCATTTACTCGCTGCATGTCTCCAGCGGCGTCAAGGATCCCCAGCATAGCCATTCCCAGGATCTCGCTACTCGGGTCCTCGCGGCAGAAAAGGAACCGCACGTGGTCGTGATGGGCGACTTCAATGACCTGATCGACAGTCGCGTGATGACTCTCTACCAAGCAGCAGGCTTCTCCAATCTGTGGTCTGCACTGGGGATCAACGTGAAGAGCCAGTTTACCTGGAACGCGTTTGGCGCTGGCAACGAAGGCGTGATTGACCACCTCCTCTTCAACCGTCCCGAAACCACGGGTGTCATTGCCGGTGGCATCCTTGAGTTGACAAAGCCCCTCTCCGATCACAAGCCCATCTGGGCCGAGCTGGAATTCCGGGGAGGGGAAGGCAAACGGGGCGGAACCGAATGACGCTGCCGCGTGTGCGGAGAGTTTGTAGAATGAAGGGATTGGCGGCGGGGACAGATGAGTTGGCGGGGTAGTGCGAGCAGAGTAGGGCGGCGCCGAGCTCGCGAGGCCCGCC
>JBDKTH010000101.1:0-2394 GCA_039680305.1 Thermoguttaceae bacterium
CGCTCTGGAATCAGGCGGCCAAAATTCCAGCCAAAGCGGTAGTAGAGCAAGGCGAAGGCCGCACCGGTCAGGTGCACGCTGTAGGCGATGTTCACGCCGCCCTCAAGCCCACCCCCACTCATGGCCCCGAACAGGTCGATGCCGACGATGAACACCCCCAGCACCCAAGCGGGAATGGGGATCACGAACATGAACAGGACCTGGCGGTGCGGGTAGAGGAGGGCAAAGAGCACGACGACCCCGACCACGGCCCCCGAAGCGCCAATCAGGGGTCCGCCAAAATTCCCTTGCAGGCGGTTGATGAGCGCCCAGGCTACCGAGCCGGCCAGCAAGAGGGCCATGTAGAGCCGCAAGAACTCCTTGCGGCCATAGGTGTTTTCGAGGTCCCCGCCAAAGAACCACAGCCCGATCATGTTGCCAATCACGTGGCCGGGGGCCGAATGATGGACGAAGCCGTAGGTCAAAAACTGCCACCAGTACAAGGGGTGGGTGAGCGTCTCGACGTTCGCCCCAAAGATGGTGGCCAGCCGGAGCGTGAACAACTGGTCGACCAGGTAGACGACCACGTTGATCAGGACCAGGGCCCCGACGGCGGTCCGCGGTCCGTGCCAGCTGAGGCCGAAGCCCTCCTCCCCCCGATAATACTCGCGATCGTAGAGGCCCATAGCGCTCCAAGTGGGCGGTGGATGATAGCGGGATAGATCCAGATCCCCGGAAGGCGACTGATCGGCCGCCTGTGCATAATCCTACCGCACGCCTTGAGAATTGGCCACCACACCTACTGGGCGGGGGTGAGCTGCGCCATGCGTTCGGTGCGGGCGTCGATCTTTCGGGTGGCATCCAACTGGATCCGGGCGATCTCGCCGACCAGCTCGCGGTTGTGGGCCATGGTCTCGGTCATCGCCTTTTGGACCTCGGCCAGCTTGGCTTCGACGGCCTTGCGGTGGGCGGCCACGGCGTCCCGCTGCCGGGCCAACTGGGCCATTTCGTCCTTGAACTTGCTCACGTCTTTCTGGCACGCCTCGACTTCCTTCTTGGCCAGTTCCACGCCGGCTTCCACCGACTGCTGGTCGCGCCGGGCGGCGTCCATCTGCTGCAGCCAAACGGATTGTTGTTCGTGGGCGACGGTGAACAACAACTCGTAGTCGCGGAGCTTGCGTTCCAACTTGGCCGCGTCCTTGTTGTTGGGATCCTCGGCCTGGCCGTCCTTGGCATACTCGGGCAGGCTTTCCTGGGGAATGATCTTGTCCAGGTCGGCGTATCCGACGAAAACCTCGTGATCGTCGATCGGCATGATCTCGTAGGCACACCACTTGTCGCGGCTCGCCTGGAGCCGCTTGATCTCCCGGTCGGTCAGCCGCAGGCTCGGCTTGAGCTCGATCTGCTTGCCAGCCACGGCTTCGACGGTGAACCGCCCCAAATACGAGCCCTTCTCCTGCACGTCCTTCTCTTCGAACAGCACGAGATTCGCGTCCTTTTCGATCCGGTGCGGATCGGGAACGTCCATCTGGAGGAGAATCCCGACCGTCGCGAAGCCCTGGGCGTCCTTGTCCACGTTGACCTTCTGAGGCGTGGCCCCACGCCACACCCGGCCGCGATCGACCAGTTGCTTGTGGAGCGCGAGCATGGCTTGGCGGATCCCCATTTCGCCGTCCTTGCCGTTGACCAGCAGGTCGCGGCGATCCTTTTCCAGCTTCAATTGCTGCTCTTGCTTAGCGGCGATCGTACGCCAGTACTGATGGGTCTTCAGGGCCTTCGCCCCCAGCCACAGGAAGACCACCGACGCGATGAAGATGAAGCCGATGAGGATCTTGTTCCAAATGCTCATAACGCGTCAACCGAGTAGAGGTGTCTTGCCAGCACGCACCGCGCCGCAAGGTGGCATCATCCCTTGACGCCGAGAAAAGAAGAAATGGGCTGAAGCCTGATGACTTCGATACTATTCAGGCTCGTGGTGGGTGTCAAGCTTCTGCCCTCGTTTCCCCGGGTTTTCTTAGGCTTTTCACCTCGCCTGAATCGCCCAGACTACCGTTTCTCCGCCCGAATTCCTATGCGCCGCATAATCGTTCAAGTTTGAACGATTCCGCTCCGAAAACGTTAAGCGACTAAAACACCTGCGCCCCTGGAGCGGCCGCTATCATGTCGTCGTCATCTTGTCGGCCTACGCCCCCGTCCTCGCCCGCGGCCCCGGCCAGCCGGTGGATTGGGCTGAGCGAACAGATCTCCTTGTGTGGACGGCTCTTACGGAGCCACCTCGTCGAACAGACCGAGAAGGCCGGGCTCAGCGAATCCCAGCTTTCGGTGCTTTGGGCCTGCGTGGCGGCCGCGGACGACGGGCTGAGCCAAAGCGAGCTGGCCCAACGGCTTCTGGTGTCGCCGGCCCTGGTCAGCGGA
>JBDKTH010000103.1:0-8479 GCA_039680305.1 Thermoguttaceae bacterium
GGGGAAACGATGGTATTCCAGTTGCCACTGGGATTCCCGGTCACCGAGTTGTCCGCGAAGTCGATGCGTAAGTCGAGGGCCCAGGCAGGAGAAATCAGCAGGAAACCGAACCCGGCGACCACGGCCAAGCAGACTGCGGCACAAAAGCCAGACTTCGCGTTCATGGGCGAACACCTCGTCTACGGCAAACGGTAAAGGGTCACATCGTCGAACAGCACGCGGGCGTTTGGGGCCTGGCCGTCGGCCCCCAACATCACGACCAGCGCCCCGCCGTCTTCGGGCACGGTGATCAAAACGGCCAGGGGCTGCCAGTCGGACTGGCCGCCGATCATGGCGACGCTCGGTTCCAGGTCACGCCGTGGATGCCAGCTTCCCTTGCGGTTGCGGAGGCGAACGGTGAGCTTGCCGCCGCCTTCGCCCGTGGCTGGACCGGGCTTGGCCCAGGCCACGCAGAGGTATTTTTCGCCCGGCTTCGCCGGAACGGTCTGCATATAGCAGGCCGCTTCCGCCCCCCCAATCGCCACCGCCGCGGAACCGTTGCGTCCCTTGCCCGCAAGGGCGTCGAATTGCGTACCGGTCACGCGGGTCCAGGTCGACCATTGCTGCTTGGCCGGCGTGGCTTCGAAATCGCCGTTGCCGAGGCAGTTGTCCGGCTTGTTCTTCTGGAGCCAGAGGAAAGCTTGTACGATGGTGCCGCCTGAGCCACGGCCAAAACGGCTCAGCCGCTCCGCCACGCTGTCGAGTCTCTGCGGCGCGTGTTGGGTGTACCAGGCGAGGACCTTCATCACGCCCAGCGTGGCGCCATGTTCGACGGCTGCGATCTGGCCCGTGGGAAGGTATCCCATCTTGTTGCCCAGGCCGCGGAGGGTCTCGCCCAGCAGATCGTCGCGTTTGGCCGCCGCCGGCCACGACTCCGTACGCTTGACCGCCAGCCGGTCGAGCCGCTCGATCAGCGTCAGGGCCTTGTCGGCCGAGGCCTCGTCACTGACCGGCATGCGCATCAGTTCTTGTGAGAAGCCGTAGGGGCAGATCACATAGCTGGCATACTCCAGCGCGCCGCGGTGGACGTCGATTCGCTGCCGCACCTTCGGGTCGCGGCTACCCGACGCAGCCTTGTCCAGGAGGCGGAAGCCTTCGTCGACGTCTTCACGAGACATGGCCAAGGCCTGCATCACGAGGTTGCGATGTGTCCACCCCGTGCGCCCCGGGCGAGGCGTGTTCCACGAGCGTTCCAGAAGGGCGAAATAGTCTTTCATGGGCCCCGCGGCGTCACCGTACATCTTCGCATAGAACTCGTCCAACAGGCGATCGATGTCGAGCGTGTGGTCCCACTGGAGTCTGGCAAAGGCCCAGATCATTGGCGCGGTGTGCGGGAGGAACGTGTAGACCTCGGTGTACATCCCCTCGACCCCGAGCGACTTGTCGAACTTGAGCTGCTCGGCCATCGCGTGGGGATAGAAGCGGGGCGTGAGACAGCCCATGCCGTAATAGTCGTAACGCGAGAGATGCTTGCACCGCTTGGCCCACTGGCGTGTCAATTCGTGGTCAGCCGCCTTGCGGTCCTCCTGCCACCAGAGGGCCGAGGTCTCTGTGATGAAACCAAAGACGTTATCTTCCAGTTGCGGGACCGTTTCGGGGAGTTCGCGGGCAATGTTGTAGACCAGCGTGCCCACGTAGCGATCGGGATGTGTCTTCTTCACCTCCCGGGCCACGGCATTGACGAACTTGTAATGCCGGTCGGAAAACTGGCGTTTCTCATAGCTGTCGGGCCGCGGGTCCATCGCCCGGCAGCTCGGGCAGCTGCACAGATGGGAAATGTCGTCCATGCCCAGTGAAAAACTGTCGATCGTGGGATGCGAGTCGAGCCACTGCCGGGCGTAGTCGACCGTCAGCCGCAGCACGTCCGGATTGCTCTCGCAGGGACGCCAGTAGCGGTCGGCGTCCGTGGGAATCCACCGCTTGCCGTTGATCAGCGGATAGTATTCCGGGTGCGTCTTGCCATACTTTTCCGGTGGGAATACCCGGTGTAAGTAGTTCTGGAACTGGCGTCGCGGCACGACTTCACTGAGCACTGTCTTGTTGCGCAGGTTCCAGGCTTTCCAGTCGGGAAGCCACTCGTGGCCCGACCAGACACGCGGCGAAAAGGACGGCGTCTTTTCGACCGCGCTCACTTGGACGGCCAACTCGCCGGGCGTTCCCTGCGGCACATACTCCCACAATTCACCTGGGGCAAACCACCGCACCCCCAGGTTGTCCTCCAGGAACGAGGCCACGGCAAACGCGGCAGGCGTGGGCCAGCGCCCGATGAAGAAAAGGCTGCCCTCGCGCACGCGGATCGCATAGGTCTCCGGGTTCCGCGTGGCGCCAGGCAGGTCGGCGTCGGTCGTCGGCTCGCAACGCCCGACGTAAAGCCCCGTCCCCTCGACCCGCTTGCCATCCGGTCGAATCGGCAGCTTGACGCCGCAGATCCGCTCGATGTAACGCTGCAGATCTGCCGCCGCGGCCGCAACCCGGGCCTCGGGCTTCGCGGGCGTGACGATCGTCGCCGCAGGCTTGCCTCCAGCGGCCAGCACGATCGGTTCGGCCCGGGCGGCCGCCGTCGAGAGACACAGAGCGATCACAAACGCCAGGAGGATCCGTATCATGGGCCTCGTCCTTGTTCATCCATGAAGCAACTGCCGCCACCCCCAGTGCAGACTTCCGGTGTTTTCCCACGGCAGTTGCTTCATTGGTAGCTCAATTCTCCAAGTCATTCCTGGGCAGGTCCTAAGCAGCCTCCCACGCTCCCCCATAACTAACCCGCGGGCAGTCGGGAGTCAAGGCTCAACGAGGAAGGGGGGGCCGTTATGCACGTCTTGTTCTACCTGCGGGCTCCTTCACCAACAGCAGTACGACGACGCCGATCGCCCGGGTCAGCGTACCGGCCAGAAAGGCGAGCTGGTAGAAGTCAAAGGTCCCAAGGGCGGTGGGATGAACGGTTGATCGGAGATAGCGGTCGTAAAGCCAGCCGCCCAACAGCGTGCTGGCGGCAACACACAGGTCGGTGAGCCCTTGAAAGGTGGCGATGTAGGCGGGGTTGGTTTGTTGCGGGGCCAGTTTGAGCATCAGGTTGGGCAGGCCCACGTTGATTCCCGCATAGGCGATCCACAGCCCCCAGGCCCCCACGATCCACCAGGGCTGCGAGGGCGTGGCCGCGGCGTAGAAGAGGAGCCCCGAGGCGACCAGCGGCAGGCAGGCAAGCATCAGCGGCTTGTTGCCCCAGCGGTCGGCCATGCGACCGAGACGTGGGCTTATGGCCAGTTGCCCAAGCCGCATCCCGGTCTCTAGGGTCAGCATGTCCGAAAGCGCCAGCCCCAGGCCCTTCGCCGGATACGTGCGTTGCACCGTCTGCGTGAGCCCGTTGAAAAAGGAGAACCAGCAACCAAAACACACGAAACGGAGGAATCGCAGGTCGGCCAAGGGGGCGAGCAACTCGCGCAGACGCAGCCGAGACACCTGGGCCTTTCGCTCGGTCGACGGCATCGCGCAAAGCGGCACCAGCGCGATGAGCATGACGCCGGCCCCGAGCGCCGCCAGAATTGCATAGATCAGCCAGCGGGGCGACTGCGGAAAGGCGGCTGACCAAAGGGTGGCTGCCAGTCCGGCCGCGAGCATCGCCATCGCCTGGCCCACGAGCATCCAACGCTGCCGACGGCCCAAGAACCGGCCGCGAATCCTGAGCGGCACCAGGTCGGCGAACCAGGAGAGCATCGCCACCAGCCCAAAGAACTCCAACAGGTGATAGACGCACCAGAAGGCAACCAACGCCGCCAGCGAAGCCTTGGACGAAGGCAGCCAACCCGGCGAGGCAGCCAGCGGCAGTCCGCAAAGCACCAGCGCACTGGCCAGGTACATCCCCAGGCAAAACCGTTTCGTGTCGCCCAGCCGCGTGATCAACGCGGGCACCAGGAGCCGCAACAGGCCGGCGATCCGCGGGGCGGCCAGGATCAGGCTGATTCCCACCCCCAAGCCCGGCGCGTCCAGTTCCAAGGCCAGGTAGACGACCAACGTGCTACTAGCCAGCCCATTGCCGATTGCCCACAGCACGCCATTCCAATATCCCAGCCGTCGCGCCCGGTGACGCTCGAGGATGGGAAACGCGGACGGAGTGTATTTGCCCCTGGTTGACATCGCCTACTAGCGTAGAGGACGGCGGCGAGGCGTGCAATGAGGGGGGGCACGGCAGTTTTGCGGGGAAGTCGTCGCCGGTCAATGAAGCAACTGCCGCCACCTCCTGTACACCTTCCGAAGTCGTCTTACGGCAGTTGCTTCATTGGTAGCTCAGATCTCCAAGTTATTTCTGGGCGGGGCCTTGCCTCTCCCGAGAACCTCATCGATCGGCTAGGCCTCACCGGCGGCCACGAGCCGATGTCGGCTGCAGGCCCGTCGCGTGCGATGACACCAGAGGAGCCGATGCTTGATCGAGTGGCCTCGCCCGCGAAAGTACTGGGCGGCACGCCAGTAGCACCCTACGCGTCACACCGTCTTCAATCCTTCCTCATTCCGCCGCGCCAAATCTTGTTGAAATTGGGCCAGCCGTTGTGCTAGGCTGATTTCCTGGCAGCCCCAGAAGGCAAGCCGCTTTGATCTTTGACAATTGACGCTGTCGATAAATTACCCTCGCGCTCGGCGCACGACCATCAGGCCCGAGCCAAGCGACGCTTGGCGGCTGCACGCACGGCCCGTGCTCCTTGGGGAGTACGGGCAAGAGACTAACGGAACACTGAAACCATGTGAGGGGAGGTAAACATGGGTGGTATATTATGCAACGAACTACGTAGTTGACCATGAATTATGCAACACACCCCCACTTTATGGTTATGTGGCTTGCGTTTTTCGGTGTAGATGGAACTATCTGGAAGACAAGCAGTTACGAATGTGCATCGCGTCGCAAAATTTGCATCGGACCACGTGAGGCTTTCCACAATTCTCTCCCTTGACCTGGGGGCGATCCGCGGAGCGCCGACCGGCGGCGGAGGCGGTTTGCAGGACCATTCCCCCAACCAGAGGAAACTGGTTCACGCGATCGTCCGTGCTCCTTTTAAGACTTGGCACTTGTGCCGGGCGGCGATGTCGCAAGAAATGGCGAAGCCCGAAGAGCCGAGGCCCGGTCCGGTGGACCAGCGTCGTTGCGTCCCTTCGGGCTTGGCCCGTCGACGATTCGTGTCTATGGAGTTCCCGGATTGCGGAATAATCACCGCCGCGCGGCACGAGTGCCGCGGCTAAATGGCTGGATTCTTCCTCAGCCCGTCCCTTTCTCAGCCTTTTTTCTTCATCGCTTCGCTGAGAATCTTCGCGGTGCTTTCCCGCATCACGCGCGGATCGACGGGCTGGCCTTCGACCAGGCAGCGGCGGACTTCCTTGCCGGAGATGAACAGAGGCTTTTCGTTAGCGTGGTTGTCCATCAGGTCCACGCGTCCAATCGACTCGTAGTAAGCGGCAAAGCCGACCTTCAAGGGGTGGATCTTCAGGTCGCCCTTGAGCTGGTTGAAGATCTCCTGAGCATCGAAGTCGCCCCAGATGGGCGAGCCGTCATGGTAGGGGGCGTCGGCGTGCTTGCGTCCGATGATCAGGTCGGTGAAGCCGAAGTTCTGGCGGTAGATCGCGTGCATCACGGCTTCCTTCGGGCCACCGTAGAACATCTTGATGTCGAGGCCCAAGAGGATCACCCGATCGGGCACTGACTCGCCGCGTCCGTTCCACACGGCTGGGTCGCAGTCGCCTTCGCCCAACGCCCGGCTGTTGATCAACGTCTCGTAGGTGTGCATGCGCACGTCGGCCGGCACGTCATCGCCCTTGGTCTCGCCGACCAGCGGATTGAGGCACGCGCCGGCGTTGTAGCCGTCGCGAAGGAGCGTCTCCAGGCCGTAGACCAGGGCATACTCGTGGGCGCGGTGCAGCGGGTTTCGGGTCTGGAAGGCCACGACCCGCTCCCACCCCTTCTCGGCCAACAGCTTGCGGACCTCACGCGGCGTGAGCACGTACTTGCCAAACTGCGGGTGCTTGGGCTGCGGCAGGACCTCGATCGTGCCGCCCAGGAGGTAAGTCTTGTCGGCGTCGGCCTTCAGGACCATGTCGCCGCCCGGATGGTCGGTGCGGTCGGTCAGATAAACGCACTGCAGGTACTTCTTCTTGTCCCAGGGGAAGACGTCGGTGATCGTCAGCACAGCGACCGTTTTGTGGCCGTTGTTGACCAACGCGACCCGTTGCCCGACTTTGAGTTGCGTGGCCAAGGCCTCCGTAACCGGCAGCGAGAGCGGAATCGTCCAGGCATAGAGCTTGCCATTGTGCTCTATGACCGACTCCTCAAGGACCCGATTGTAGGTAGCCGAATCCATCGGGCCGACCAACGGGCTCAAGCCGCCGTCGCCGAACCGGTAGACGGTCGACAGGTCGGCATCCGACACGGGGACCTGGGTGAGCTTCTCGGCTTTGGCCAGGAAGTCAGGAATCGCCTCAGCGGCAACGGTGCGGGAAACGGGTTCAGTCAAACCACCATGAGGAGCCAGCAAATCGGCCATCAGCATATCCTTCTAGAGTCTGCGTTGGATCTCGTCAGAAAGCGGGAAAAAGCGGCCCGGGAGGCAAACAGAAACGGTCCAATATAGAGTGCGATCTTGGACGCTTCAACAGCAACCGGTGGGCAACAAGGGGGGAGGGAGGGTAACCAGGGGCATTTGTCTTGGAAAAAAGAGACCGAATTGGGGGGCAAGCGGCAAAACAACGGTCGCGTCCCGTCGGTTCGGCCGCTGGCCCTGATGGGGACGATGGCTGCTCAGAAACCGGACCAACCGTGACGAAATGGCCTCTGGTTCCAGTGAGATGCGGCCGGTCGCACGACCTAGATGTAATACATCTGCTCGTCTTCCGCGCGGGCGCGTTCGAGCAAATCGGCAAACGTGATCCCTTTGAGCATCTCGCGTTCTTTTTGGTTCACATCCTGCCAGGCCTTCATCAAGACCTTGACCGCGGGGGATTCCGGCGAGGCGGCGCTGGTTTGATGGGCGTCGCCATTGGTCGAACCCTCGATCACCTCCATGACTTCACCGAGCGAGATCGTCTCAGGTGGCCTGAGGAGGTGATAGCCCCCGGCTGCCCCTCGGGTGCTGGCTACCAGGCCGGCGCCCTTCAACTGCAACAGGATCTGCACCAGGAACCGCGGCGGCACATCATGCCGTTCGGCGATTTTGCGAATCCGGACCGGCTCGCCCGAGCCATAGCGGGAGGAAAGCTCCAGCATGGCAATACAGGCATATTCTGTCTTGGCAGAGATTTTCATGCGGTCCTCAAAACGTCAAAATGTTTATCTGATCGGGTGGATATGGATTGGCAATGGATGAGATAAGCTCAGAACAGACGATGCGATGAATAATTACTTGGTGTGCAAACCGCATTCCGTCTTGCCCGTGCCACTCCATCGGCCCGCCCGTTCGTCCTCGCCGCCCAAGACTGCGCGAGTGCAGGGCCAGCAGCCAATACTGGGATACCCTTGGTCGTGGAGCGGATTGTAGGGGATCCCCTCATCCATGATCCGCTTCCACACGTCCTTCTTGGTCCAGTTGCCCAAAGGACTGATTTTGACGAGTCCGAACTTCTTGTCCCAACCGATGATCGGGGCGGTGGCCCGGTGCGGACTCTGATCACGGCGGATGCCGCTCATCCAGGCGTCAAAGCCACGAGCCACTCGATGCAGGACCGTCAGCTTGCGGTCGAAGCAGCAGCGGTCCGAGTCGGTCTTGTAGACCGGCCCACCATTGGCTGCCTCGTACTCCTCGACCGTCGGACCCGCACGCTGGAGATCCACTGCGATCCCATACTTCTCCGCAATCCGGTCGCGCAACTCCAACGTCTCTCGGAACTGGTAGCCGGTATCCAGGTTGAAAACATAGACCCGCGGCTCGATCTTGGCTAGCATCGCCAAAATCACACACCCTTCCGGCCCAAAGGCGGTTGCCATTGTTAGCTTAGGGAAATAATTCTCCACTGCCCAGGTGATGATTTCTTCGGGACTCGCATTCTCCAAATGTTGACTATGGTGGGCTAGTACGTCCAATTCGTCCGGCGTTGGCACCCGAGGCGCCTGGCTGGAGGAAGCGATGGATGGCGGATGGGGGGGAAACCTTGACTGACTGGCGTTGTCGTCCTGAACAGTCACATTCCTACCCTGTGTAGTACTGGCCATAATTGGACCGACTTAAAGTCGTGAAAAAATAGACCTTAGGAGAATGATGTATGCCGGGATTCAACCTATGGTACACTAGGTCGATGATGAATCATACATATGTTTGTAAACAAAGTCAAGGTTGGGCAGGGTACTCATCCTATCGTCTCTCAGAAAAGTAATTCTTCAAGCCGTCTTGGCACTAAATGGACGGGGTACTTGACTGCTAGCATTCAATCAGGCACTATTTGCGACTGGGACCCTCCCTCTTCTTCTGAA
>JBDKTH010000534.1:0-1794 GCA_039680305.1 Thermoguttaceae bacterium
CGGTCGAGGAACCGGGGGCCGACGACCTGTACGCGGTCGGCACCGAAGCCGTCATCAAACGCCTGGAACGGACCGACCAGGGCGTCCAGATGATGGTCCAGGGGATCCGCCGGATGGAGACTCTCGAGGTTGTGCAGATCCAGCCTTTCTTGCGTGCTCGGGTCCAGCCCCTGCCCCCGCCGGAAGACAACAGCACCGAGACCGAGGCTTTGCACCGGGCCATCCTTGACCTGGCCGAGCGGGTCCAGGCCCTCACGCAACAGCAAGCGTCGATCGGCATCAGCCAGGTGATCGCCCAGGTCGACGACCCGCTGCACCGGATCTATCTGCTGGCCTCCATGCTCAGCCTGTCGCTGGAACAGGAACAGGCGTTGCTTGAGGCGTCCAGCCGGATCCAGGCCATGCGTCTGATGCACGACTACATGACCCACGAGGTGCAGGTCCTCGAACTCCGCCAGAAGATCACCAGCCAGGCCGCCTCGGAAATGAGTCGCGAGCAGCGCGAGTATCTCTTGCGACGGCAGATGGAGGCGATCCAGGACGAGTTGGGCGAGAAGGATCCCGAAAAGGCCGCCTTGGCCGAGCTCCGCGAGCGGCTCCAGAAGGCGCAGCTCCCCGACGACGTGCGCAAGGAGCTGGAGCGCGAGCGGAACCGCGTGGAACGGCTCAACGTCAACGCCCCCGACTACCAGATGGCCCGCGGTTATCTGGAGTTCGCCCTTGAGTTGCCCTGGTCGGAAATGACCGAAGACAATCGCAACCTCAATCACGCCCGCGAAGTCCTCGACGCCGACCACTACGACCTGAAGGACGTCAAGGAGCGGATCATCGAGCACTTGGCCGTGATGCGGCTCAACCCGCAGGCCCACGCGCCGATCCTCTGCTTCGTGGGGCCGCCGGGCGTGGGGAAGACGTCGCTTGGGCAGTCGATCGCCCGGGCTCTGGGACGCAAATTCGAGCGGATGAGCCTCGGCGGGATGCACGACGAGGCCGAACTCCGCGGCCACCGCCGCACCTACATCGGCGCCATGCCCGGCCGGATCCTCCAGGCGATCCGCCGGGCGGCCGTGAAGAACCCCGTGCTGATGCTCGACGAGGTCGACAAACTGGGACGCGATTTCCGCGGCGATCCGGCCTCGGCCCTCCTGGAAATCCTCGATCCAGCGCAGAACAACGACTTCCGCGACAACTATCTGAATCTGCCGTTCGACCTGTCGAATGTCTTCTTCATCACCACGGCCAACACGCTCGACACGATCCCGCGGCCGCTGTTGGACCGCATGGAGGTGATTCGCCTGGCCGGCTACAGCGAAGAGGAAAAGGTGCATATCGCCCGCCGTTATCTGATCCCCCGGCGGGTGAAAGACGCGGGCTTGGCAGAGGACCAGTTGATCATCCCCGACGAAACCCTCCGCCGCGTCATTGGCCGCTATACGCGCGAGGCCGGGGTGCGGCAGCTGGAGCGGGTGATTGGCACCTTGGCCCGCAAGGTCTCGGTCCGCTTTGCCGAAGGACACCAGCAGCCGGTCACCGTCGAGCCCAACGACCTGCTGGAACTGCTCGGCCCGGAACCGTTCGTCCTCGAACGGGCCCGACAACACCTGCCGCCCGGCGTGGCCACGGGCATGGCCTGGACCGAAAGCGGCGGCGAGATCCTCTACATCGAGGTGGCCTTGCTCCCCGAAGGCAAGGAGCTGATCATGACCGGCCAGTTGGGCGACGTGATGCGGGAGTCGGCCCAGACCGCCCGCAGCTACGTCTGGTCCCAGGCCGAGGAGTTGGGGATCCAACGCG
>JBDKTH010000481.1:0-4778 GCA_039680305.1 Thermoguttaceae bacterium
TTGTTGCCGTCGATCGTCAGGTTGATCTTTTTCTTTCGCATGACAGTCAAAAAAGGGGCAAGCTGGTCGTGGGAAAGCCGTTTAGCCGCGGCACTTGTGCCGCGCGTCTGCGACTAGTCCACATTCAACGCACAACCGCGCGGCACAAGTGCCGCGGCTAAACGGCTTTCTTTCAATTCCTCTTACGATCGCATCACGGCATTGAACCGGCAGACCTGGAAGCAGCGGCCGCACTTGATGCAGCGCATCTGGTCGATCAGGTGCGGTTCGCGGCGGTTGCCGGCGATGCAGGTCACCGGGCAGTTGCGCGCGCAGACCGTGCAGCCGACGCACTTCTCCGGGCTGATCTCGTAGCGGATCAGGGCCACGCACTTCTTCGCCGGGCAGCGGCGTTCCTGGACGTGGGCCAGATACTCCTCGCGGAAGTGGGTCATCGTGCTCAAGACGGGGTTCGGCGCCGCCCGACCCAGGCCGCAGAGCGATGACTTCTTCACGAGCTTCGCCAGCCGTTCGAGCTTGTCGAGGTCGGCCATCGTGCCTTCGCCGCGGGTGATCCGTTCGAGGATCTCCAGCATCCGCTTCGTGCCTTCCCGGCAGGGCGTGCACTTGCCGCACGACTCATCCTGGGAGAAGGTCATGAAGAACTTGGCCACGTCGACCATGCAGTCGTCCTCGTCGAGGATGATCATCCCGCCGGAGCCCATGATCGAGCCGGCCTTGGTAAGCGAATCGAAGTCGACCGGCAGGTCGATCATGCTCGCCGGGATGCAACCGCCGGCCGGGCCGCCGGTCTGGATCGCCTTGAGCTGCTTGCCGCCCGAGGGGCCGCCGCCGATGTCGAAGACGATCTCGCGAAGGGTCGTGCCCATCGGCACCTCGACCAGGCCGGTGTGGGTGATCTTGCCGGCCAAGGCAAAGACCTTCGTGCCGCCGCTCTTTTCCGTGCCAATCCGGCTGAACCAATCGGCCCCGTAGTGGATCACCGCCGGGACGTTGGCGAACGTCTCCACGTTGTTGATCACGGTGGGCTTGCCCCAGAGGCCTTTTTCCGTGGGGTACGGCGGACGCACGCGCGGCTGGCCGCGCTGGCCTTCGATCGAGTGGATCAGGGCCGTCTCTTCGCCGCAGACGAAGGCCCCGGCCCCGAGCCGGATCTCCAGGTCGAAATCGAACCCCGAGCCGAGGATGTTCTTGCCCAACAGCCCGCACTTCCGGCACGCGGCGATCGCGTTCTGGATCCGCTCGATGGCCAGCGGATACTCCGCGCGGATGTAGAAGAACCCGCGGCTGGCGCCGATCGCGTAACCGCCGATGATCATCCCTTCGACGACGTTGAACGGATCCGACTCGAGCATCGAGCGGTCCATGAACGCCCCGGGGTCGCCTTCGTCGGCGTTGCAGATCAGGTAGCGGGTCGTTTCGGGCGAGGCGGTGGCCATCCCCCACTTCTGTCCCGTGGGGAACCCGCCGCCGCCCCGGCCGCGAAGCTTCGAGGCGGTCACCTCCTTGATGACCCACTGCGGGTCGGCCTTCTCCAGGACCGTGGTCAAGGCCTCGAACCCGCGGTAGTGGAAATACTCGTCGATGCTCGCCGGGTCGATCACGCCGTTGTGCCGCAGGGCCACGCGGCTTTGGCGGTTGAAAAAGGCCACGTCGCCGTAGAGCTCAAAGAACTCCCGGCTGACCGGCTTCTGCCGCACCAGGAGCCGCTCGACCACGCGGCCGCCGAGGAGGTGTTCTTGGATGATCTCGTCGAGGTCGGCTTCGGTCACGACCCGATAGAGAACCTTGTCGGGCCGGACCAAGAGGTGCCCGCACGTGCCGACCGCCTTTCCGCTGCAGGCGCCAAAGCAACTGGCTGGGATCACCTGGACCTGCTCGTCCGAAAGGCCCTTTTCACGGAGCTTGCGTTCCAACAAGCCGTCGCAGACCTCGTCTCCCTTCCAGTTGCAGCGGGCACTGGAACAGTAGAGCAGCTCGTACTTGGGCAGATTGGGGATCGGGCCGTCGAGGATATGATCCAACAACGGCTCGTCCTTCTGGATGTGCTTGGTGAAGATCTCGTGGACCAGCTCGCGGTCGACCTTCTCATACTTGATCGGCATGTGCCCGGCCTTGAACACGCCGACGATCGGCTCGCGGCTGCACCGGCCGGTGCAGCCGGTCTGGCGGAGGATGATGTCGTCGCGTCCGCTGGCGGCGATGTGCTTGCGGAACTCGTCCATCACCTCGTTGGAGCCGGCCGCATGCTCGCAGGTTGCCGACCCGACCTGGATATAGATCCGCTCCCCGCCGGCCCGCTTGCGGTACGCTTCTTCCGCCTGGGCGGCCAGGGCTTTGTACTGTTGTTGAACGACGTGGTTGCTCACAGCGGTCCCTGCGAAAAGCGAGAGGGAGAAGGGCTGCTCCGGGAACCGGCGCAGCACGGCAAGATGTTTATTTCACCACAGGCCGACGAAAATACAATCCCACGCTTGGGGTGTGCTCGTTCGGGCCGAAAGGCAGCTAATTGTCGCCAGCAAGGGGCGATTGTTCAACGGCAAAGCGCAATGAGAAAGACAGGGCATTTTTGACAATTGTCGCTTTCGCAAATGCGACTTGCCTCGTCCTTGTGCTCTTCGCGCCCGGTTTCCCCGCTCAGCTTGGCCGCTCGATCATCACCATCCCGGCGATCGTCAGGCACACGCCGACCGTGATGCTGGAACTGGGCGTTTCCTGGAAGAAGAGCATTCCGATCACGGCCGCCATGGCCACTTGCGATGCGCTGATCACGTTGGCCTGAACGACCGTGGCGAACTGCAGCCCCTTGGTGATCGAGAAGAAGCCGATCAGGTTCAGCACGCCGGCCAGGAGCATCAACCCCAACGCGCTGGCCGGGGTGGCGAGGATACCGGACACTCCCATTTGGCAGACGCTTAGCGGGGCCAGGCTCAAGGTGCCGACGAAGGTAAACAAGACGAGGATCACGGCCATCGGCGTGGTTCGGGTGACCGTTTTGCGGATCGCCACCGCCATGCTGGCGAAGATGAAGCCCGCCGCCGCGCAGGTGCCCAGCGCCAAGGCGACCGTGAGCGAATCGGTGGTGATCCACTCGCAGCCCTGCCCGGCTCCGGTCTTCAGCAAGACGACCGCCAGGATCAAGAGTCCGATGGCCCCCATGGTCCGTCGGCTGACCCGTTCGCGAAGGACAAACCAGCCCAGTAGGGCGCTACTCAACAGGTTCATCCCCATCATGGCCGGGATGCTGATGCTAATCCCGATCATCCGAAATGCCCACATCAACCCCTGATTGCCGATCACCTGGACACCTAGTGCCACGACGACCAGCGCCAGCAGGGTCCCCCAGTTCGGCCACATCAGCTGGCCCCGTAAGGTCTGGTAGACCAACCAGGGGCCGACCACGGCGACCGTCACCGTTTCTTTGACGCAGATCACCCAGGCCGGGCTCAGCTCGGCGTACAGCGACAGGGCCCGCATGCAAGCGTGGGCCAAGACATAGGCCACGGCCGAGGCGACGCAATAGGCGGTGCCGACGACGGCCGGGCTAAGGCCGAACGGGGGAGGCGAAGACAGTTGGGCGGGAGAGCTCACGGTCGGCCAATAACCACTCAAGAGGTGTCGAGCAGAAAGTAAACGCCCATTCTAAGTGATTGCGCCCCGCCTGGCTAGGCAGATCGCTCCGAGCGCTGGCCCGCCCGCTTGCCGAATCGTCCTTCGCCCGGGCGATCTTGTTGGGGGAATAAGGGTATGTTTCCTGTAGGGAACATCCTCCGCTGCATCCCCCTCGCGTTTCCCCCGCCTGGAACCTGGAACGATCCAACTCGACAACGATTCTTACAAATCCGGGAGGCGTCTTTCACAATTGGCTCGGGTCAAACGTCCCCGCCACGCCCGCCGCCTGGCTGTCGGGCGTCATCAGGTGTTGGTAGACCTCGTAGTCGATGTCGTCGCCGAGAAACTGCTGATGGCCGTCGCAGAAGGTGGCGATCACGCCGCCTGGATGACGGCTCGATGGCCTCGCATACTGAAGGTCCTGCGGTCGATTGCTCGCATCGAAGCACTGATTGATCAGGCTGCACCGCTCGGGCTTTTCGAGCCAGACCATGCCCACGTTCGCCTCCTCGGTGTCGGCCCAAAAGCCGGCTTGGAGGTTCTCGGAACCCATCAGCGTGTAGGCCGCTCCGTCATGTTTGCTGATATAGTCTAAATTAACCAGGACCGGATCGGCATCAACGTCATGATTGTGAAACACGCCCTCGGCCGCCGTGTCCTTGTCGCCTGGACGACCGCAGTTGACAACGTAGTTCAGTGGCGTGTCACTGGACTTCGCCTCGTTGACCGGCCAGCCGCTCGGGCAAGTCAGGCCGCCCACGTGCACGCACAGGCGATTCCCCCCACTCCATTCCTTCCAAAGCTTGCCCTGTTCCATGTAAGGAAACAAAGAGACCACCCAACTGCCAAGAATCGTCGCCCCCTTGGCATCTTCCCCCACCCGATTCACATAGCCCGGGAAGCAGCCATGCTTGGCCTCGTAGTTCAGCATCGCCAAAGCGATCTGCTTTTGATTGTTCATGCACTGCACCCGACGGGCACTCTCTCGCGCGCACTCGGTAGCCGGCAAGAGCAGGGCTACGAGGACGCCGATAATGACAATGACAACGAGAAGTTCTACCCACGTGAAACCGGAACGGCGGTCGATTGTGACCATGCAGATCTCCTTTCTATTTCACAACTGGCTCGGATCAAACGTCGCCGTCACGCCCGCTGCCTTGCTGTCG
>JBDKTH010000731.1:0-2320 GCA_039680305.1 Thermoguttaceae bacterium
GCTGTCGAATCCCGGTGCAAATCTCAAGAAGGGGGACCGACCTGCCCCAACACCGGACTGGCAAACCGCCGCAGGCGACCCCACAATAGAATGCCGCTAGTATAATCATCGGGAGGAGTATCCCCAAGCTCTCCTGGAGCAAGACTCTCAGTAATGACAGCTCGGGCTGTTGTAATCGTCGTAGTCTCGCCTCGGGCAGCGTCGCGGCGATCAACGGCCGCGAGTTCTTTGTCGCGTAGGACCCGCAATGAGCGACTGAAGCCTGGGGACCTCGTCCAGGCGACAAGCTTCGGGCGAGGGAATCCCGGAGGACGCTGTTTTTGGAGATATTGTCAATAGTTGACGCGCCGGCAAAAAGTCCTTGGACGGGCTTGCAGAATCCCTAAAGCGCGCTACATTCCCGGGATGATCACTCGACGCGACCACCGCAGCGAAAAACTCTTTGATCCCTGGGACTACCTGGGGCCATCACGGCGACGGCTCCTTGACCACTCCTGGGCCGGCGTCTTCCGCAAGTACCTCCTGAACACCTTTTGGTGGCGGAACTCGCTGTGAACCTTGCTCAAGCACGTCCCACCCTTGAACACCCACGGCTGGCTCGTTACGGCGAGCAAGTCTTCGAGGAGGAGGGAGCAGTAGTAGTCCCTCTCGATGAGCGTGGTCAGTGCGAGGAATTCACTCGGGCTCCACTTTCCGCCTGGCGGCAACCGCGGTGGGACCAGGTAGAGCCCTCGGCGGATCCGTGCGATCAGGTTCCGGCGTGCCAGACGGCTGAGGAGTTCTCGCTCCTGTTGGTGGGTGAGGCCCAAGGCGTGGACCAACTCGCCGGTGCGGACGGTCTGCAGCCGTCGCATCTGGACGTAGGCAAAAAGCTGCGTCTCGATTCTTCCAAGGGCGGTGGCCATGTCTGTACTCTGTTCGACAGTAATTGCCTTGAAAGCAATTAGCTAATAATAGAGTGCAGTTCGCTGTGTCACGAGTCAACCTCATACGTCGCAAATCTCCAGGGGGGCAGAGGCATCGCCGGCCAGTTCCCCGCGACAAGTTCCCCCTGGGGCACGTCAGGGAGCCTCTAGCTGCCGTCGCAAGGCGTTGGCCAAGCGGCAAATCTCGTCCCAGTCCCTAGAGCCACAACCTCCGGTAAGTTGATGGAATGAACCTCAGACGGCACGAGAGGTCCTGGCAGGGCAAGCGTGCCGTGTAGCGGAAGGCGACGAATGGCCACTTCGGGCGATTCTGGCAGAAAAGCGACTCGATGCACCCACCCATTGAGGTTGTAAACAGGCGATGGACCACGACAGAGTAGACGCCCGCGCTCCACAGAAGGCACAGAGAATTATTTGTTGTTCTTTAACTCTTTGTATTTGGCCTGGATGACGTCGAGCCTGTCGGTGAGGATGAAGTTCGACGCCGAGGTCGAGGAGTTCCTGAAGTCTTTCGGGCTCGTTGCAGCCGAAGTAGCTGATCTTGACGCCGGCGTCATGCAGGAGCTTGACGTCGCTGGCGGAACAGGGGGTGATGAGTTGCAGGAAGTTACAGCGGTGATCGACGGTCTGGGTGGCGTAGAGGGTGCTCTGCTCGGGCGTCCAGGCGACGTTGCGCTTGCCGGTGCGGTTCATGTTGCAGGAGAGAATCACGACCTTGCAGTCGGCACGCCGATTCCCGTATGGTCAAAGGTCTGGGGCGATGCGCAAATATCGCTCGGGAAAGGGCGTGAAGCATTGCGTCGGATGCGCCGTGTGGCCGATTGCGAGCCCGTCTAGCTCGGGCCGCGCACCGCGACCGCGCTGCTGAACATCGACGACGTCTCTTGGGGCAGGGCCGGAACGACGAGTTCGACTCGCTCGTCTGGCCATGCTCATTTCAGCTCCGTGAACATCTCCAGCAGAGCGTTGACGATCTTGGTCGAGGCCTGCACTTCGACCTTGTTGGTGCCCGGCCAGGTCTCGTAACCACCCAGCTTGTGCTGCTCGGGCGTGGGTAGATAGCCGTAGCCGCCGTTGGCCAACTCGATGGTGAAGCTGGGCTTCAACGGGCTGCGGGCCTTCAACTCCAAGCCGATTTCCGAGAAGACCTCAAAGGGGATGGCGTCGATGCCCAACTCCCCAATCCGCACCGCCTGCAGGATTACGCGGACCGTTTTGGGCGACTTCTGCAACAGCAGGGCGTTTTGCGCATAGCTGCGCTCGTGAGGGAACCGATCCGGACGCACAGGCTCGGAGAGCAGCTTCTCGGCGTGTTCCAGTTGCGCCGGCGTCGGCTTGCGGACTGCCAACTCCAACTCCCGTTGCCGCATGCTCAGCGGCACCCAGTCGTGCCA
>JBDKTH010001372.1:0-8559 GCA_039680305.1 Thermoguttaceae bacterium
CACACCAGTGACCATCGGTCTGCTGTTGTCCAAGGAGCCAATCCCGCGTGCGTACCACGGCCGATTGAACCGCGGCGGCCAGATCGGGGCCGAGGAGATCGGCGTTGGCGAGTGACGGAGGGGCCATCTGAGTCGTCCGAGGCTGGAGCCTCGTGAGGGGAAGCAGTGCTTCGATCCCAATCGCCCTGTCCGCGGGGCTGCAGCAAAAGGGTGCACCGCTGCATGGGCCTGCCAACAATTCTTCCGTGATCCATGGCCGCCTCAAGTGCGACAGAATGGCCGTGTCGGCCCGAAAACGGGACGGCACGGCCTGGCTCGGAATCGGGGCCGCGACCTTGCCCGGCCACTGGTTGACACGCCGGGCCCTAAGGGGTCTGCAGAACCTCCCGGAGCATCTCCGCCTGCTTCTGCGACCACTGCTCTGCGATCGCGGCGGCCTGGTTCATGCTGCCGGCAACAAGCTTTGCCTTGACCAGTTCCTTGCTCTGGTGGACAGCTCCCTCGATGGCCTCCCAAGGTCGCGTCTTGTCGTGCGTTTTTCCGCCCAACGCGTAGGCTTCGCCGTTGATCAGGCAAGCGGGAACAGCGGTCTGGGCCATCAGGAGCGGGAAGGAAACGGCATGGGCGGGAAGCGATATCCAGGCACACGTCAGACGCTCGGGATGGGCCGCGTCGATTTCGACCGTCATCCCGGAAACGGAGGGCGATCGTGAGGCGGGCGCACGCAGGCAGATGGACGGGTCGCGTGAGATGCTATGGAAGAGAGGAAAGTCGATGGGACCGTCCGCGTCCCGAAGTCGTCTGGCGGCGGGGCAGTCGTCCAATCGGCTGAAGTAGACCTTTTCCGTATGGAGCCGCGAGACCACGTGGCGCGCGTTGTTGCTGACCTCCAGGATCACGCCGTTGCGGTCCACAAAGAGCCAGTGGGTTCCGTTCACCTCGCCGCCGGCGTAGTGGCCTTTCTTCACGAAGTCCTCGAGGATGCGCAAGGCGTCCTGGGCGGTCGACGCCCGTTCCGCGATGTACCGAAGGATCGCACCATTCATCAGCCCCCGGTAATTCGGCTCGGCCGCGTCGGGTAGCAGCGCGGAGGGGTCGTCCTTGCGGGTCAGATTGGCCGGATAATCGGCCGAGCCGGCAAGCCCTTTGTCATTGACCATCATGGAGCACTCGATGACGCTTGTATCGCAGATGGCAATGAACTTGTGGATCCCCTTCACGTGGCTCTCCAGGACGTAGGCCGCTTGCTCCCGATCGACATTGTCGCGGTTCTTGTGAAACATGATCACGTTGTCTCGCGTGTGCTCCCGCGAGACCGAATAGGAGGTGCACTCGTGCAGGAAGAGATTCCTCGACCGATTCGCGACAAACGAGAGGTACAGATCCTCGCGCACGCCCGCGGCCTGGGCCACAGCCTTGGCTTCCTCCAGCCAATGGGGCGAGATCTGTTCGACAATTCGCGTGAAGGGCTTGGCCCGCTCGAGGAGGATGGCTTCCGAGATCCCCTTCTTGGCCGCCGTCTTCAGATAGTGCGCCTCGAGGTCGCGTGTGATCGTCCTTTTGTTGACCGTTCCCCAGGTTCGCCCGATCTCCGCGGGAGTGCCCTCGAGGCGAACCATCGTGCCCTCGTCGGCGCGAGCCTCCGCGGCCAACAGGAGGCATGCGGCCAGAACGCACCAGTCTCGTGTCATGCCTGATCTCTCTTGGATGAAGTAAGACCGATCGGAGCCCACGCCGTGGGCGTCAGGTCACTGATCATGGCGTGAGGAGGCCGGCAAGTCAATGTCCATTCACGCACCACGATTGTCTTCTTGCGCAAGTCGCTTCGACGCGTCTACGGTCGCGTCGCCTCATCCAGGACTAGCGGCTTCAGCGCGGCCGCCCAGAGCGCGTAGCCCTGCTCGGTCGGGTGGCAGAAATCGCTCATCAGGCTCCGGGGAATCTCGCCGCCGGGCAGGAGGAACTGCCCGCCAATGTCCAGGAAGGTAATGCCCGGAACCTTCCCATACTCGGCCAGGAGGCGATTCAGCTCGGTGATCTTGGCGCGGAACGTGTCGGTGGCCTTGGCCCCGCGAGGAAACACGCCCATCAGGACGATTCGCGATTCGGGCGACTTCGAGCGGATCCGGATGCAGATTGCCCGGATGGCTTCGGCGACCTCGGCCGGCGTATTGGCCTTTGCATGGGCCGTGCTGGAGAAGTTGTTGGTGCCGATGTTGAGCACGACCAGACGCGGATGCAGGCCGTCGAACTCCCCGTGTTCAAACCGCCATAGGACGTTCTGGGTACGATCCCAGCCAAAGCCGAGGTTCAGCACGCGCCGCTCGCCATACAACTCCTTCCAGGCTTTCACGCCTCGCTGGATCTTGGCTTGAGGCGGACCGGCCCAGAAGTGCGTGATCGAATCGCCGATCATCACGACCTCGGGATTCGTTTGGTCCTTGATGCGCAGTACGTCGGCGTGGCGGGCGTACCAGTCGTAGCTGTCGTTTTCGAGCTTGGGCACGGGGATCAAGGCCGTGTTGTCGACCGGCTCGACATCCCGGCTCTTGTCGCCCATCAGTTCCGATAGCTTGGGCTCCATCGCCTTGGCCCAAAACATGGCTCCCTTGGGCGACGGATGAAGCAGGTCGGGCATTCGTTCCGGATCGATCGAGCCGTCCAGCCGCAGAAAGACGTGGTTAACGTCCAGGTAGTGGACCATCTTGCCGTCGGCCAGCTTGGCCACCAGTTCCGACGCCCGAAGGTTCGTCTCGAACCGCCGCCGGGCGCTGCCGCGTTCGACGTTGCCCTTCTTGTAGACGTTGGTGCGAGGGAAGATCCGCAGCAGGAGGATCTTGGTCTCGGGCAGCTTCGTGCGCAATAGTTGGACGATGGCCTGCGTGCCCTCAGAAATCTGCTCAGGGGTGTGGACGATCGGGTAGTTGGCGTCGTCGGAGTTGTTGGTGCCGATCAGGAGCACGGCCACTTTAGGCGACTGGTGTTCCAGTTCGCCGTTTTGCAGGTTCCAGAGGATGTTTTCCGTGCGGGCACCGCTGTAGCCGAGGTCGAGCGCGCGACGCGGGGCGAAGAACTGATCCCAGACTCCCTTGTAGGCGGGCAGATCAAGGTTGTGCGTGATCGAGTCGCCGATCAACAGAAGGTCGTGGTTACCGGACCTTGCGGCCTCGACCTTTTGCTGGTGCCGAGCTGTCATGCCACGTTGCGGGGTGGGGACGACGGCCGTATTGGTCGACGTTTGCGCCAGCAGCGGCGATGTGCAGACCGCAACCGCAATCGTCCAAACGATCCGTGAAAGAACCCGATGACGCTGGAGGGACTGGTGTCGCATGATGTCGCTCGGAAGCTCTCCTGGGGTGCCATGCTGGGGGAAAAGTGTATTATGCCTCGAACCCGGCGGCGACACAACCGGGCCCGCTCAGCCTTGCTACAGACGCTGGCGATGTGCGGTTCCGGTCTTCTCCCACAAAATAACGCGGCATTCCCCCGAGTTCTCTCGGTGTCCGTCCTGGCCTACACTACTTCGGTCGCATCGCGCGTGCCCACTCGCTAAATGGCTTTCTGTACCGGTCGATTGGTCTCAACGATGGTGAAGATTCCATCTCTTCGTGAGGTGTGCGGGGAGAAATCGGATGAGGTCTATGGAGCAGCCTCCCTTTGGACTGAGACGTACCGCTGTAAACCTGGTGGACCTGCTTCGTGAAAGAGCACAACAGCATCCCGATCGAGTGGCGTTTCGGTACTTGCGCGATGGGGAGATGGAGACGGCCGCTTGGACCTATGCCGAGGTGGACCATCGCGCGCGGGCAATCGCCGGCGGGCTTCAGGAGAACGTGGAGGTAGGGCAACGGGCCCTGCTCGTATACCGGGCGGGAGCGGAAATGGACTTTCTCGCCGCGTTTCTGGGCAGTCTCTATGCGGGCCTTGTTGCGATTCCCACCTCTCCTCCCAGGCCACACCGACCGACGCCCCGACTGCAGGCGATCGTCGCTAATGCGCAGCCAGCGATCCTCCTGACAACCACCGCCTTGCGCGGTCAAAATCCGTGTCCTCTTGACCATTCGCCGGAAGTCCTCTCGCTTCCGTGGTTGGCGACCGATGAGCTATCCGTCGGTCCGGCCGACGGATGGCGCCCCCCGGATATTCGGGAGAGAACTCTGGCGTTCCTCCAATACACCTCGGGATCGACCGCCGAGCCGAAGGGCGTCATGGTGACCCATGGTAACCTCCTCTCCAACCTGGCGGCGATTCAGCAGGCAGGGTGGGCCGGACTTCCCCTGCGAGGTGTCCTCTGGCTGCCGCTCTACCACGACATGGGGCTGATCGGCGGCGCATTGGGATCGCTTTACTGTGGCGGTACGACCGATCTCTTTTCACCGGTGGCCTTTCTGCAACGCCCCGCGCGATGGCTTCAAGCCTTGTCACGCTGTCAGGCCACGGTGACCGGTGGCCCCGACTTCGCCTATGATCTGTGCGTGCGAAAGGTGGGGCCCGAAATCCGCGAGTCGCTCGATCTGAGTGCGCTGCGAATCGCCTGCGTCGGAGCAGAACCAGTCCACGCGGCAACGCTCGACCGGTTTGCCTCCACGTTTGGGCCTTGCGGTTTTCGACGTGAGGCCTTTTTCCCCTGCTACGGTCTGGCCGAGGCGACGCTGATGGTTGCCGGCGGCCCCGGCTTCCGGTCGCCGGTTACGATCCAGGTTCGCCGCGACGCCCTGGCGGCCGACCATGTCGTGGTGGACTCGCGACCAGCGAGCGATACGCAGACGGTCGTCGGCTGTGGACAGAAGCAGGCGGGCCATCGGATCGCAATTGTCGACCCCCACACTGGCCTGCCCTGCCTTGCCGATCGCATCGGCGAGATCTGGACGTCCGGCCCAAGCGTTGCGCAGGGCTACTACCGTGCGGCCGAGCCGGCCGCCTCCACCTTCCAGGCCTACTTGCCTGACGGCGATGGGCCGTATTTGCGAACCGGTGACCTCGGGTTTGTCAAAGACGGCGAGGTCTTCATCACCGGTCGGCTCAAAGACTTGATCATCCTATGCGGCCGGAACCACTATCCTCAGGACATCGAGTGGTCGGTCCAGCAGAGCGATGCGACGTTTCGGGCTGGAGCCGGCGCCGCGTTTTCCATCGAGGTCGATGGCCACGAGCGTCTGGTGGTCGTGCAGGAAATCGAGTTGCGTCGCGGCGATCGAAGCACGGAGGACCTACTCCGGACCGCACGCCAGGCCATCGCGGCAGATCATGAAGTGGATACCTATGCCATCATCCTCGTAAAGCCTAGCCAAGTTCCCAAAACGACCAGCGGCAAGGTCCAACGTCGGGCGTGCCGAGAGGCCTATCTGGCAGATCGGTTGGAGACGATCGCTCGCTGGGTCGAGGATCATCCACGCGACGAACGGCCTGCAGTGCCTGGCCGGTTGGCCAATTCAGCTTCTCCGCGATCGCTCACGGCCAAGGCGATCCAAGAATGGCTTGTGACCCGTCTGACGGCACGTCTGGCAATTCCCTCGGGCACGATCAGTCCGGAGCAGCCTTTTGCGAGCTATGGGTTGAGTTCGGCCCAAGTCGTGTCGCTAACCGGTGAGTTGGAGGAATGGTTGGGACACGTGTTGTCGCCGACCGTGTTCTACAACTATCCGAGCATTCGGAGCCTATCGCAGTACCTGGCCGGCAACGTCACGGTTCGGCCTGTGGATATCCCGGTGGCCCGTGGCGAAAACACGCTCTCGTCAGAGATTGCCTGCCAAGTTGGCGCAATGTCCGGTCCCGAACTCGAGGTTTGGATCGCCCAAGAGGCGGCGAAGCTTGGTCCGTGAAGAAAGAGGCCGATCGAATGCCCGAATCGTCCGAGCGTCTTGCGCAGCTAACGCCATTGCAGCAAGCTGTTCTCATGCTCAAGGAAACCCAAGCGAAGCTGGCCGCGCTGGAACGTGCCCGCAGCGAACCGATCGCCAGCATCGGCATCGGGTGCCGATTTCCCGGCGGTGTCGAATCGCCGTCCGCCTTCTGGCAACTCCTCAGCAGCGGCGGGGACGCAGTGCGAGAGGTCCCCGGCGACCGGTGGGACGTGGAGGCGTACTACGATCCGAATTCCGGCTCGCTGGGCAAGATGCACACCCGATGGGGCGGTTTCCTCGACGAGATCGATCGGTTCGACGCCGAGTTGTTCGGCATTTCGCCCCACGAAGCCGCACGCATCGACCCGCAGCAACGCCTGCTGTTGGAGGTGGCCTGGCACGCCCTGGAAGATGCGGGCCTGCCCTCTCCAAAGTTGGCCGGGACACGCACGGGAGTCTTTGTTGGCATCTCGTCGGGCGATTTCGGCCAATTGCAGTTTCGCGACGCCGCGCAGGTGGACGCTTTTACGGGGGCCGGCAGCGCGCTTTCGATCGCGGCCAACCGGCTATCGTATCTCTGGGATCTGCGCGGGCCGAGTGTCGCGATCGATACGGCCTGCTCGTCGTCGCTGGTCGCCGTCCACATGGCCTGCCGGAGTCTGCGGGGAGGCGAATCCGATCTGGCCTTGGCGGCCGGCGTGAACCTGATCCTCCGTCCCGAGGTATCGGTTGCCTTTTCCAAGGCCGGGATGCTCTCGCCCCGCGGACGCTGCCGCACCTTCGATGCCGAGGCCGACGGCTACGTGCGAGGCGAAGGGTGCGGCGTCGTGATCCTCAAGCGGCTCAGCGACGCCCAGGCAGACGGCGACCGGATTCTCGCCATCCTGCGAGGAACGGCCGTCAACCACGGTGGACGGACCAACGGGCTCAATGCGCCGAGCGGGTTGGCCCAGCAGCAAGTGATCCGGGAGGCATTGGCCGACGCGGCGATTCGGGCGGAGCAGATCGACTACGTCGAGACACACGGCACCGGCACACGGTTGGGCGACCCGATCGAGGTCGAAGCGATTCTGGCGGCGTTGCAGGATGGACGTGACCACCAGCGGCCGTTGGTCCTCGGCTCGGTCAAAACCAACGTAGGCCACTTGGAGGCTGCAGCGGGCATCGCCGGACTGATCAAGACCATCCTGGCACTCCGGTTCGAACAAATCCCCCCGCACGTCCATTTGACGAAACTCAATCCCCTGCTGGCGCCGGACGGGGCTCCAATCGTAATCCCGACCGCTTCACGCCCGTGGCCGCGAGGCCAACGGCGACGCTACGCCGGCGTCAGTTCGTTCGGCTTCGGTGGCACGAATGCCCACGCGATCCTCGAAGAGCCGCCGGCCGAAGATTCTGCGGCTTCCTCGGTGGAGCGACCGCTGCACCTGGTCACGCTCTCGGCCCACAGCCGGGAGGCCCTGGGGGACGTCGCTGCCCGGCTGCGAGATCACCTGGAGTCGTTTCCCACGCTTTCGCTGGCCGATGTGGCCTATTCCGCCAATACGGGCCGGGCCCACTTCGGCCATCGAGCAGCGGTCGTCGCCAACTCGCTCAATGCGCTTCGCGAACGGCTGCGTCTGCTCAACGACGGGGAGGAGATTGCCGAAATCCGTCGCGGGGAACTCCCTGGGGACCAGTCGCCACGCATCGCGTTTCTGTTCACCGGACAAGGAACCCATTATGCCGGGATGGGACGCACGCTCCTGGAGACCCAGCCCACGTTCCGTCGGGTGCTGGAACGATGCGACGCGATCCTTCAGGATCACCTGGGGCGATCGTTGCTCGCGGTGGTTCGGGGAGAGCCGGGGTGCGAGACGATGCTTTGCCAGGCGGCGATGGCCGAGCCGGCGCTCTTCGCGGTCGAGTATTCCCTGGCCGAGATGTGGCGTTCCTGGGGAATTCAGCCATCGGCCGTCCTTGGGCAGGACGTGGGGGAGTTCGTGGCGGCGTGCTTCGCCGGCCTGTTCAGCCTGGAGGACGGACTCCGGCTCGTGATTGCGAGGGGACGTTGTGACGAGGCTCCGGCGCCGATTCGCTTCACGGAGCCGACCATCGAGATCATCTCGAACCTCACCGGCGAGCCTGCGGCAGCGGCGACGGTGGCAACACCCGACTATTGGCGACAACACGCCCAGGAGCCGAGCCAATTGACCCGGGGCATGCGATCGCTTGCCGAACTGGGGTGCGAGGTCTTCGTGGAAATCGGCCCCAGTCCGACGCTTCTGGCCATGGGCCGCCGATGCCAACCGGCAGGATTCGGGACTTGGCTCCCCACGCTCCGCCGCGATCAAGAGGACTGGCAGACGGTGCTTGACACCCTGGCCGTGCTCTATACGCGGGGCGTGAAGATCGACTGGTCGGGGTTCGATCGCGACTACGTGCGCCGTCGTGTGGATCTGCCCACCTATCCGTTCCAGCGCCATCGCCACTGGCCGGCTGCGCTCTCCGAGCGACGCCCGACCGCGATTACAACGTCGGACGACCCGGCACGCCTGTCCTCCGAGCGACAAGACCCCGCGAGGGCTCCGGTCGCGACTGCCCGGGCAGAGAAGCCGGAACCGGATCTGATCGGCCGTTTGCGAGGCGTCGCCTCGAGCGAGCGTCAAGCGACCATCCTGGCCTATCTTCGCCAGCAGGCGGCCCAGCTTCTGGGAACCGAGTCACCGGCTCCCGA
>JBDKTH010001362.1:0-2011 GCA_039680305.1 Thermoguttaceae bacterium
AACGCGTCGGTCAACGCGCCGCCGATTCAGATTCGGCAACAAGTACGTGTTTCGGGCAAGGAACGAGCGAGCCTTTCGCTACGCGTTGCGTTGGAGACCCACGGGGGCCAGGTGATCCGCTTCCGACGCGAGGGAGGGCCGGGGGAACTGGTCCTCGGGCTGCAGGACCGAACGCTCGCGCAGACCCTGCAATGGCTCATCGTTGCCGCCGCACTGCTGGCCGCCTGGATCGGACGCCATACGCCCGGCCCGCGGCGTGCGATCGCGGTCGTGGTGGGCCTGGCCCTTCCGGTTGGCCTGTCCGGGCTGATTCCACTGGCCTGGACACCGCTGTTGGATGGCCTGCTGCTCGGCGCGTTGGCCGCAGGCTGCTTGTGGGGCCTGCTGAGAATCCTCGCGGCGACGAAACGGTCCTTGCTGGGGCCCACCGCGGGCGCCATGGCGCTTGGCCTCGGCGTGTTGTTCGCCGCGGACGCGAGCCTGGCCGGGGAACCTCGCGTCGGGGCGAAGCCCCAAGCCACGGCCGGCGAGGTGCATCGATCCAACCTCACCCTGTTCGTGCCTTATGATCCCGGCCGCGACAACCCGCTTGAGAACACGCAGGTCTACTTGCCGCACGACGAGTATCTCCGGCTGTGGAGACTGGCTCATCCGGAGAAGCCGATCGACCGACCATCGGGCGTCGGGACGATCGTCAGCCATGCCGAATACTCGGGACAGATCCAGAACGACGTGGCCCGCTTCGATGGGCGTCTCCTGATCCATCATCTCGGCGAGGGGTGGATGCGAGTCTCGCTGCCGCTGGGCGACGTCGCCCTGGAAAAGATTGAGATCAATGGCCAGCCGGCCACCCTGGCGGGCGAGGATCTGCCGGACAGCCGGCAGCGTTCCTCGTCTGCTCCAGGAAAACCGGCTCCAGCCGCGGTTGAAAACGCCCGGCCCGCCAGCGGCCAGCCCGCGATCTACCTCGAGAAGCCGGGACTACACGTCGTCGACGTCCGATTCAGCGTGCCGGTCAGTCGATTGGGCGCAACCGGCCAGATGACCGTGCCCTTGCGTCCGGTGTCCTCGGGACGCCTGCTCTTCCAGTTGCCGGCCAAGGATCTGGACGTGCAGGTCAGCGGGAGCCCGGGAGGCTGGCGGCGACACTCGCGCGGATCGGACGCCATCGGCGCGGCGGCTCAGCCCATCGGCGACGCGGTCAGTATCCCCCTGGGCGCCACCGACGGCCTTTCGATCCGTTGGCAACCGCGACGCGTGGAGGCACGGGAAGGGCAACTGGTCAACGCGGATCAAACCCTGCTGGTCGAGGTGCTCGACTCCGGCGTTCATTTCCACAGCAAGTTCCAATATCGGATTCAGCAGGGGACGCTCGCCCAACTGCAACTGCGCATCCCTTCCGAGATGGTTGTCCAGCACGTCCAGGGCGCGGAAGTGGCGGATTGGTCGATCGAAACCGGTCCCAATCCCGGGGCACAGCGGCTCGTGGTCTCCCTGAAGACGGAACGGACCACGGGCACGGAGGTCGACATTCACTGTTTCCGACGCGATCGTCAGGCAACCGGTGCGATCGACGTCCAGTCGCTGGAGCCGCTGGGCGTCGTGCGTGAGACCGGAAGGGTTGCGATCGGCTGTTCGAGCCCGTTCCGCGTGCGCGTTGAGAAGACGGACAGCGTCGACCAGATCAACCGCGTGGGATTGGATCTGCCGCAGAAACCCGTAAGTGCCCTCTTGTCGGCCTACCGGTACACCTCGCGACCGTGGCACGTCGGACTGCAGGTCGAACGCCAGCGGCCGCGGGTGGAGGTCTCCGATCGCACGACGGTGGCGATTATGGCCCGCCAGGTGAGCTTCCGGAGCCTGCTGACGGCACGGGTGACGGACGCCCCAATCCCGTCGATTGGGCTGCGTCTGCCCGCTTCGCTGAGGGTGTCTCAGGTTCGCGTTCCTACGGGAGCCGAATGGTTCGTCGGTCGCGATGACAAGGGGCAGTGGTTGAAAGTGGAACTGG
>JBDKTH010000002.1:0-13732 GCA_039680305.1 Thermoguttaceae bacterium
GTGGTCTTCGTCGACACGGGCACGGTCGAACCGAAGCTCGACGACTGGTCCGATCGCTATCGCGTCTCGGCCGGCTTCGGCCTGCGGATCACGATCCCAGCGATGGGCCCAGCGCCGATCGCACTGCACTCCGCCGACCCGATCGTCCACGAGCAGGGCGACGACATCGAGAACTTCAGCTTCTTCGTCGGCTACCTGCGGTAAAGGTCGCAAGCGACCGGACTAAACAGGACTTGCGTCAACTGGTTGAACGGATTGCGATCAACTCAGTGCTTCTTGAACCACCAGTCGATCGTGTCGCCATAGTAGCCGACGTGCGACCCCCCCTTGTAATGATAGCGGGCACCGAAGTACCCGTACTCGTACCGGGGCACTTCAGTCGCGGTACTCGGCTGGCGGGAGCGGCGTTTCGGCTGCTCGAACTGGTGCGATGGCGGCAGGGGAACCACCTTCAGGCGGACCGAATTGCCATCACCGAACGTCTGCGCTGGTGGACGTTGCCAACTGAGCAGCGACATGAGCGTTTCCGCGGCCCAAACGCCCGACGGCAGTGCCAGCGCCAGTAGCAACGCCAGGACGCGGATTGCACCTCCCCCCCAGTTCGACATAGCGTCTCCCTTCACACACCCTTCCGATATCGTTCAACCGGTTGTGGTGCAGACGTGAGCGTCTGCCTCCCTCCGGTCGCAAGCGACCGGGCTAAACAGGGACTTGCGTCAACCGATTGAACGACATCGCACATCCCTCTGGAAAAGGAGAGAACGACCTGCGCCCGTCTCCCCCTCCCTGTGGAGATCGGTTCTGGGCGGGTAAAGCTGTAACGTTTGTAGCGAAGTTGCGAGCTTGGACTTCAAAGCGCTTTCCCGGATCGTCGAACAGCTGGCCAGATGAGCCGCCGGCGGACACGCGAAAACCAGTACTGCCGAACGTCCTGCAGGCAAACATTCTCTACCTGGCTTTTTTCCTCGTTTGAGGGGGTGAATTGTGGAAAGCCCCAGATGATGTGTTGCGAATTTTGCGACGCAGCGCGCATTCGCAACCAGAAGCACCCCTAGCCGTTACGCGCACCCATCAAGTCGCAACTCTTTTAACCCGAAATAGGGGAGGTGTTGCATAATTCACTGCAATTCCCTGCTATCTAGGGTTAATCGCACCAGCCACCGAGGCTACCTGGGGGGTAGGTCGTTCTCGGCGGACCTCCCAGAGAAGAAACGCTCCGAATGCGTTCCCCTAGCCATCCTGGAGATGGGTATGGGAATCGCCATGGATGCGGCCATCAACAGCCCCAAACTACTCTCCCGAAGGGCGAGGGAGTTTCGGAGCAGACGCTGAAAGAGCTGAATTGTCAAATAGCAACGGGCGAGCGATTGGGCTACCCAGGATGAACCTACCAGATCGGCTGGCCCAATATCAAGTATTGTCTCGCCCGGATTGTGGATAGGGCCCCTTCCAGAGGCATTTGCAGCGGTCGGGTTCAGTCGAGCTTGAGCAAGCTGATAATCTCCGGCGTGCCGACTTTCTTGGCCCCCCCCAGTCCGACAAGCTCGATCAGGAAAGCGCAGCCGACCACGCTGCCGCCGGCATTCTCCACCAACTGGCGGCAGGCGTCGACGGTGCCCCCGGTGGCCAACAGGTCATCCACAATCAGAACCCTGGCCCCCTGCGGGATAGCGTCGACGTGGATTTCGAGCGTATCGCTGCCATACTCCAGTTCGTAGGTATGCGACATCGTCTTGTAGGGCAGCTTTCCTGGCTTGCGCACGGGCACAAGTCCCACGCCAAGATCCACGGCCACGGGAGCCGCAAACAGGAAGCCGCGAGCCTCGGCTGCCACCACCAGGTCGACGTTCAATGGTCGCGCCCGCTCGGCCAACTCGTGCACCGCCTCGCGGAAGGCCTGCGGATTGCCCAACAGCGGAGTGATGTCGTAAAAGAGGATCCCCGGCTTGGGGAAATCGGGAATCGAGCGGATCGAGCTGAGCAGATTGGGCGAGGTTTTCTCGGGCATCGGGGCAATTCCTCAGTCAGACGTAGCGGTGGGGTAGTTGCAGGGGCTTTGGCCGCCACTTGAATATAGGCGCGAGTCTTTCGTACAGGAAGAGGACCACAACGGAGGGGATCAGAAAAAAAGGTGGCCAATTACGGGCCGATCACCTCAGATGCGCGTCGTGGCCATCTAGGAGCCCCCCGTCCACAGAAGCTATACTGCTCAGGACGGCGAGCGTCGTACGCCCCGTTGTTCAAGACATCTGTTTCGTTGGAACTTCTGGAGACACGCATCATGAGAAAGCTAGTCGCTTATGGACTCCTGGTCGCCCTGATCGTCGGCGTGGCAACGCAGGTCGGTAGCGCGCAAGAGCCGGCCAAGAAGAATGCTCAACTAGGCCAGCTGCGCCACGTGGTTCTGTTCAAGTTCAAGGACAATGCGCCGGCCGAGCAGGTCAAGGCGATCGAGGAAGGCTTCCGCGCGCTGCCGTCGAAGATTCCCGAGATTGCCGGTCTGGAATGGGGTACCAACTGCAGCCCCGAACCGTTTTCTCAGGGCTTCACGCACTGTTTCCTGGTGACCTTCAAGGATGCGAAAGCCCGCGACGCGTATCTGCCGCATCCGGCCCACAAGGCGTTTGCCAAGCAGCTTGGGCCGTACGTCGACAAGGTGATGGTGATCGACTACGCGGTGAAGGAGTAGTTCCTCAATCGTCCTCGGCCATTCGCTGCTTGAGGCCGTAGATCACACCTGCTCCATTGAGGCTCTCGGCCAGCTTGTCGAGGGCCTCGGTTTCGATCTGGCGGACGCGTTCCCGGGTAAGCCCGAGGCGTTCGCCAATTTCTTTGAGGGTCCGCGGCTCGTTGTCGTCCAGCCCAAAGCGCATCCGCAGCACGGTGGCTTCCCGCTGGTCCATCGTGGCCAGCTGTTCGAGAACGTGCTTGAGGTTGTCGTGCTCGAGCATCTCCTCTTCGGGCGTGCGGGCGCGTTCGTCCATGATCATCTCGCCGAGCGACCAGCCGGCGTCGGCCTGGTCGGTCTGCGGGGTGAGATTGTAGATTTTGATCGCCTTCTTGATGATCGGCAGCTTCTTGCGCGGGAGACCCAACACGCGAGCGACCTCTTCGGGCGTGGGCGTGCGGCCGAGTTCCTCGGTCAACCGCGTGCTGGCGCGGCGCCACTTGCTCAACAGTTCCACCATGTACGCGGGGATGCGGATCGTCTTGGCGGAGTTGATCAGGGCCCGCTTGATCGACTGCTTGATCCAGTAGCTGGCGTAGGTGGAGAAGCGGGTGCCCATCGCCGGGTCGAACCCTTCGACGGCGCGCAGCAGCCCGAGGTTGCCTTCCTCAATGAGATCCTGCAGCCCGAGACCTTTGCCGGTATAGCCGCGGGCGATATTGACCACCAACCGCAGATTGGCGCGGACCATGCGATCGCGGGCGTGGATATCGCCGTCGCCGATGGCAACGGCCAGCTCTTGCTCGTCCCGCGGGGATAGCAGTTGCGTCTCGTTGATCTCGCGGAGGTAGGTCTCCAGGGGAGACTGGACGGCGGAAGCGGTCGGTCGGCGGCGTGTCTTGTTCATGCTCTCAGCGTCGCAATTGGAAGTTTGGGCTAACAAGTCCACCTCCACTATCGACCCTGCGTAGACGGTTTCTGCAAGGAAGCGGCGACGCGACGAGGTGAACCGAATGTTCATGAGTTTCGGAGTGTTCCGAAAAGAACGGCCCCGCTGGTAGAGACCAGCGGGGCCGGGGGATTCTCGCGAATTGTCGCAGGGCACGACGATCGGCCGTGCCGGGATTACCGGTTTGGCCGGTTATTCGGCCGCGCCCGATTCGTCTTCCTTCGGCCGTAGCGGCTGGATCAGCGGACCGCTGCTGCCGACGCCACCCTTGAGCTCGGTGGTCGGAATCCGGTGGGGCGCATTGGACGCCTGAGCGGGTTGCTCTTCGGCTTGCGCCTCTTCGGCCCACTCGACGCGCTTCCGCGACAGGCCGATCTTCCGCTCCTCGGAATCGACGCGAAGGATCTTCACCTCGATCTGCTGCCCGACCTTGACGATCTCTTCGGGATCCTCGACCTTGTGGTCGGCCAGTTCGGAGATGTGCAGCAAGCCTTCCAAGCCGTTCTCCAGGCCGACGAACACGCCGAAGTTGGTGATCTTCGTCACCGTTCCGGTCACGATCTGGCCCGGTTCGTACTTGTTCGGGATGTCGCGAGCCCAGGGGTCCTCGCTCAACTGCTTCAGTCCCAGGGCGATCCGGCGGCGATCCTGATCGACCGACAACACGCGGCAGGTGATCTTCTGGCCCTTCTCGACCATCTCGTTCGGATGGCTGATCTTGCGGGTCCAGGACATGTCACTGACGTGCAGCAGGCCGTCGATGCCTTCCTCGATCTCGATGAAGGCGCCGTAGTTGGTCAGGTTGCGGACCGTGCCTTCGACCACCGATCCCGGCGGATACTTGTCGGCGACGCGATCCCACGGGTTCTCCTGGGTCTGCTTCATGCCCAAGGAGATCTCTTGCTTCTCCTTGTTGATCCCCAGGACGACCACTTCGATCTCGTCGTCAATCTGCACCAGTTCGCTGGGATGGCTGATGCGTTTGGTCCAGGACATCTCGCTGATGTGGACCAGGCCTTCGATCCCTTCTTCCAGCTTGACGAAGGCGCCGTAGCTCATCACGTTGACCACGGTGCCCTTCACGCGGCTGCCGACGGGGTACTTCTTCTCGACCTCTTCCCAGGGGCTGGCCGTCTTCTGCTTCAGGCCCAGGGCGATCTTTTCCTTCTCGTAGTCGATGTGCAGGATCTGGACTTCGATCTCCTCGTCGATCTGCACCATCTCCGACGGGTGGTTGATGCGGCCCCAGCTCATGTCGGTGATGTGCAACAGACCGTCGATCCCGCCCAGGTCGACGAACGCGCCGAACTCGGCGATGTTCTTGACCACGCCCTTGCGGATCTGGCCGACTTGCAACTCGCTGAGCAACTGGGCCTTCTTCTCCGCCCGCTCCTGCTCGATCAGCGCCCGGCGGCTGACAACGATGTTGCGCCGCGTCTCGTCGATCTTCAGGACCAGGCACTGGATCGAACGGCCGATGTAGTCGCCAATGTCGGCCGGACGGCGGATGTCGACCTGGCTGGCCGGCAGGAACACGGCCACGCCGATATCGACCAGCAGGCCGCCCTTGATCTTGCGGGTCACCGTGCCGGTGACGACGTCACCTTCGTGCACGGTTTCCATGACCTTCAACCAGGCCTCGATCTTCTCAGCCTTGCGCTTGCTCAGCAGGATCATGCCGCGGCCGTCTTCGCCCGGGGCGGCGTTGTCTTCGACGTCCACGATCAGGACCTTGATCATTTGGCCCGGTTCGGGAGGCGACTCATTGTCCTCCCACTCGCCGCGCATGATCACGCCTTCGCTCTTGTACCCGACATCGACAAGCACGAAGTCGCCTTCAACGCGAAGCACACGGCCACGGACGATTTGGTTGACGGCGATCTCTTCGCCGCCCCACTCGATCTCTTCGGCCGCGTTGCCCTCGAGGGCCGCGTTGAGCTCTTGTTCCCACTCTTGTTCGCTTAGATCCAGACCACGGATCAGGTTTCGATTGACCATAAAAGCTGTTCTGTGAATCCCAGCCGACGAGGGCATCCGAGATACTCGATCGAGTATTGGGAGCCACGCGCGTCCGTCGGACGCCCTCAAAGGATAGTAAGAAGTCCGTCTTCGTCCACCCAGTCCCTCACCTAAGGGACCTCCCAGGCGATTGAAGAATCCCCTAACTATAGCAGACCGCGCGCCACACGACAATTCCGCGGAGAGTCTTTCAGGGAAAAGATTTCGGGTTCGCCGACCAGGCTCAAGACCGGGGGATTTCGCGAGTAGCTTCTAACTCTCCGAGGCTACCCCAAAGCGACGGTCCACCTGGGGGCTATAGTCGACCTGGGCGATCTTGCTGGCGCGACCGCAACGAGCCTATATTTACCACCTCTTTATGGGGTGCGAGAAGCGAACCTTAGGCAAAGTGGTACGTTACGCACGGAGGCTGTCCCCGATGATTAACGTGACACTGCTGAAAGACTGGTTCGCGTAACGCACTTTTGGGCTCGACCGCCCCAGATCTGGCGGGCCTCCCTCCGGTCGCAAGCGACCGGGCTAAACAGAGACTTGCGCCAACCGATTGAACGGCATTGGAATTGGCCCCCCTCCTCTACCCTCTCTCAGAGGGAGATGGAATCTGGGTCGTGGAGAAGACAGGGTGACGCCGCAACACGGCATGGCACTGACGCACGCGGCGTTCGATCTCCGCAACCAGTTCCTGTTCATCGAGTTGTTTGATCTCGCTCGGCAGGATCGGGAGGCCGTAGTGAACGTGGATGCGTCCGAGCCGTGGCCAGCGTCGGGTTCGCGGCCAGACCTGAAAAGCCCCTTCCATCGCTGCTGGCAGAATCGCGGCACCGCTACGTACCGCCAGGGTGGCAAACCCTGGCATGAACGGCGCGATCTCGCCATCGGCCGTCCGGGCCCCTTCGGGAAAGACGACAACCACCTCGCCCCGTTTCAGCCGGCGCAGCGTCTCTTTAATTCCGCCAAGCGCCCCTTCCCGGTCGATGGGGAAGGCATTGAACGATCGAATCAACCAGGCAAACGGGGTAACCTTAAAACGGCTCTGCCTCGCCATGAAGTTCATCATCCGGGGGAAACCCGCGCCAATCAGGGGTGGGTCCAGAAAACTCTGGTGGTTGGAAACCACCAGAATCGCCCCCTCTGCCGGGACATTCTGGGTCCCGGAATAGCGGATGCGAAAGGCGAGCATCAGCCCCAATCGGATCCACCACTTCGAAAACGCGTACCACATCCGATGTAGCAACGAACGGTGAGCCATGGTGTTTCGACCCGATCTAGACGCAAGTTATTTCTGGACAGGTCCTTGCTTGCAATGGTGCCCGCGCGGACGCTGACCAGCCTGGCACTGCCGGACAATGGTCTCCAAACGATCGACGACCTGCTCGATGGCGAGCCCATCGGTCAGGACCTCGATGGCGCCGGGGGCCTGAACCAACGGGCCGACCGTACGGCTAGCGTCCCGGTTATCCCGGCGATTGATCTCCCCAAGGACGTCGTCAAAGCCCCGTGTCTCGCCGCGTACGTGAAAATCGGCCACCCGACGTTCAGCCCGCACCTCGGGACTCGCGGTCAAGAAGACCTTGCACTCAGCATTCGGGAAGACCACCGTGCCTTGATCTCGCCCCTCGGTGATCACATTCTGCTGGTCAGCGACTTGCCGCTGAAGCTCAACCAGATGGGCCCGGACCTCGGGATTGTCAGCCGCAAACCTTGTCACAGTCGTGACTTCGGAGGAACGGACCAGATCGGTCACATCCTCGCCGTCGAGAAGAAGCCGCTCGTCGCGCACCTCGATCTTCAGTTGTCGCGCCAGCCGCACCACCTCCTCAGGCCGCTGCCAATTGACGTTGCGACGCAAGCCGGCCAGGGCCACTGCACGGTACATCGCCCCCGTGTCCAAATATCGGAACCCCAGCCGTCGGGCCAGCGCCCGGGCAACCGTGCTTTTGCCTGCGCCTGCAGGACCATCGATGGTTACGATCATAGTATAAGGGAGGGAGAGGAGGCTAAGCCGCAAGCGGCTGACGATTGTGTGAGACGAGTGGACATGCGCCCCAACGATCCACTAGAAGCTGACTTCGACTTCAGCCCATTCATGGGGACCAATCTCTATTGTGACCTGATCGTCGGCGACCGGCAACTCGACCGGCGATGGGGAGGCGAAATCGGTCTTTCGGGCTGTTTTGACGGGCCGAAGGGCCCGCAAGACGGCCTGCGTGCGACGTCCTTCGGTTTCCAGCAAGCGAACGCGAACCCCCGTTGCCCGATCTTCCGAAACCACGGGCTCCCAGGCGGTCGCCACGACATTCTTCGCACTCACGTGAAACAGCCAGCCCGAGGGAGCCAGCGGCGAGGGCACCTCGCGCAAAACCACTTCGGGAGTCAGCAGCCCCAGGGCGGCCGGCACGGGATACGGCAGATCGACCCCGATTCCCATCCGGAACCGACGAGCGGACTCGCCCCGAACGATCACGAGCGTATCGAGCCGGCGCAGGCCGAACCGGCGGTGATAGGGAAGCCCGCCAGTGAGGATCGTGGTGCGAATCTTCTCCTCGCGCAGGTCGATGAACTGGGGGGCCTCGACTTGGGCAATCTCGCTCGACACGCTCCCCAGGTGGACACTGCGGTACAGGTCCATCGTATCGGAGCCCCAGGCAAATCGGAGCCCGTAGTACGAATTCCACGGATCCGCTTCCGGTTCCCGAATCGGATCGAGTTCGAGGTCGAGTTCCAGCACGCGACTGCCCCGCTCCAGGCGAAGCGTTTGAACGAAACGAGCGACGATCTGCCCTTCCAGGTCCAATAGCCGGCCGCGACTGACGATCTGGCCGACAAGCGGCCCCGGCGAAACCACGCGGATTTCGTCGGCGGCCATGACCGTATAGTGAGCCTCTTCGTCGTCCCCCCTGCCTCCTTGAGCCGTACGCATCGGCCGGGCCGAGCGAAAAGCAATCTGCTGGGCGAGCCGATTCTCGCGCCGAACAAAGTCACGAATCGACTTGATGGTGCCGGTCACCGGATGCAGTTCGACCTGGAAGAAGTCGTTCCGCAGGATGTTCCCTTCGGCCAGCGGCGGCGTCTCCTCCTGCTTTTGACCACGTTTCTTGCGTGCTGGAACGGGCGGAGGCGGCGGGGGCTCGGGCCCGGCTTCGAGCCAAGCGAATCCCATAGCTGGCAGATCGACGATTGCCGTCTTCGTCGCATCCGCTTGCCCGGCCATCCAAACCGCGCCCCCCTGTGCCGGTGGGTGCTTCAGTTCTGATACGTCCACGGCCCGCCGCTGGGAGAAACTCCACGGATTGAGCACCAGACAGCCGTTCTGCGACTCGGCGTTGGGCCGAGCCAGTGCTTCGGACAATGATTTCTTGGCCGTTTCCAGAAAAGCATGCAGCCGCCAGTCCAGATCTCCCTCGGCCGATTCCGTCCCCACACGAGCATCTTCGATCTCTTGGAACAGGCGATCCCGGAGCTGCCCTTCCCTTTGCCGACGGGAGGTGACGAGTTGCGCCAGCGTTTCCAGAGTCGCGGCGGCCTCGACCAACGCGCGTCGGCTGTAGTAAGAAACCCACCGTGAGATGGGGTTCCTTCGGCCGGCGGCCACGTCCTGCCGCAAATAGGGTGAACGATACTGATCCGCGCTATGACGGGCCGTCTGGCCACTATATTCGGTGCTGTGGAAGTAATCGGTCATCGACTCGATCCGTCCCAAAGCCGACGAATAGTCGGCCATGCGTCGCACATCCTCGTACCAAACGCTCGACTGCCCAGGCCAATGAGCAAACACGACCGTGGCCGCGTGGTCGAGATCCATGGTCTGGCCGAGGGTTTCGGGCAGGCGGAAGAAGGCATCCGCCTGGGTGGCATCGATGGGCAGGCGTGCCAGAGCCTCCAGCGGGGTCCCGTCGACCCCTTCCCAGCGGATCTTGCTCTGATTGCCCGAGGGAAACCGGCCATCTTCAAGCGTGAAGTGGAGCGCGCCGACAAAGCCGAGCTTGTGCAAGAGGTGCGGCAGCGCGGGCGTGAGGCCAAAGCGCCGCCGGCCAAAAATCGTCGGACGGCAACCGAGATGCGTCTCGTAGGAAGCCAGCCCGCGCCGCAGTTGGGCCAAGATGGCCTCCAAGGGCAACAAGGGAAGCTCCTGCTCATCCCACTCGCCGCCAATGATCACGGCCGTCTGCTTTTGCAGGCCGTCTTGAAGCAGAGTCAAGGTTTCCGGCTCGGCCGTGGCCATTTCCGCCAGCGTTTTCCCGGAAATCAGGAGATTGGTCGGCCTTGGTTTCGATAGCTCCGATCGCAGGGAAACGCCCAGGGTTGTGGGAGCCACGAGGGTCAGATCGAGCAGATGGGCTTCGACCGGATAGAAGTATTCGCGGGACTCGGTCAGCAAGTCGTAGGCGCTGCGAAGGCTATCGCGGGCGGCCTCGTTGTCCCCCGTGAGGGCTTGCTCGGCCGCGGTCAGCGTCCGCTGCCGGAACTGCCCCTCGTCGAGGTTGCTCATGTAGCGGAGTTGCCGGGTCAGCAGTTCGACCAGGAGATGGCACACACCCAGGGCGAGAAAATCCGCAGCGAGTTGGGGTTCGACCGGCGGGATTTCGTCGAGATAGGCCAGCGCAGCAGCGACCATCTGCTCGCGGTTTTTCCCGCGGACGACGGCCGCGCCAGCCGCCTCCGCCTCGGAGAGCCAGTCAGGCGGCAACTGGCTCTCACAACAGTCAGGCAGGATAATCAGCTTGTCCGTCAAATCCGGAGGCGGGCCGCCCGCCTGGAACCATTGCGGCGTGTTGCCGGCGGCTCCCACGAGCACCGGGTGATACAGGGCCGACCAAGCCGAGAGGAGCTCTTCGGCCTCGGCCGCCTCGCGATTGAGCGACAGATCCTCCAGGCTGCTGCACGGCAGGAGGACGACAAGTTGTTCAAACTTCATACGATGGCACAACTTAGGTCTATGAAGCCGTGGACGGCGGCGAGGTCCAGGTCCGGGTCCCTTGCGCCGGGGCGAAACACGTTTCGGAGAATCTCACCAGCGCCAAACTATCCACCATAACTGCTCGGCCGCTCGGCGTCGAGTCGGGGGCATGTTCGGCGGTGCCGTTGGGGGGCGGGCCGACACGGCCCGGCTCGGACGGATCGCGGCGGCCGGGACCGATAGGGGGCGGCTCGGAGTGGCCGTGGGGTGGCATGGCCCGAATTGCAGCATCCCGTTGCGGCCGTTTGATTAGGGATTTGGTTGACATGTGCCCTCCGGCCGCGATAGATTGGTTAGAAGAAGAGGCTTGCAGCGCCGCTCACGTCCTGTCTTGCACGGGCCCTGGTTCGGCCTTACTCTAAACGGAACACTGCAAGGGGTATTCACCTCGGCATCCCTTCTCGGTCGATAGAGGATCTTCGCGATGGCAAGAAGCGATGGCGTTTGGGGTATTGATATTGGTAATGCGTCGCTCAAAGCGCTGCGGTGCCGGTCCGACAGCGGCAGTTCAAAGCAGATCGTCGCGGACGCGTTCGACTATATCGAATACCCCAAGTTGTTAACGCAGACCGGCGCCGACCCGGCCGAACTGATCAACGACGCGCTCAAGCAGTTCCTCTCGCGCAATAGTGTGCGCGGCGATCGCGTGGCCATCTCGGTGGCCGGGCAGAACGGCTTGGCGCGTTTCATCAAGCTTCCGCCGGTCGAGTCGTCGAAGATCCCCGCCATCGTGCGTTATGAAGCCCGGCAGCAGATCCCCTTCGATCTGAACGACGTGGTCTGGGACTACCAGCGGATGAGCGGGGGAAGCGAAGAGGAAGGGTTCGCGCTGGAAACGGAAATCGGCCTGTTCGCCATGAAACGCGACCAGGTGTTTCGCGCGCTGGAGCCTTTCCGGACAGCGGGGATCGAGGTCGACCTCGTCCAGTTGACGCCGCTGGCGCTTTACAACTTCCTGTTCTTCGATCAGCTGCACGACCTGCCTTCGCTCGAAGAATACGACCCAGACGCCCCGCCGCCGTCGACGGTGATCCTGTCGATGGGCACCGATGCGACGGACCTGGTGGTGACCAACGGTTTCCGCGTCTGGCAGCGAAGCATCCCGATCGGCGGCAACCACTTCACCAAGGCGCTGACCAAAGAGCTCAAGCTGACGTTCGCCAAGGCCGAGCACCTCAAGCGCAACGCCACCACGGCCGAAGACCCCAAAGCCGTATTCCAGGCGATGCGGCCAGTGTTCAACGACCTGTTGACGGAGATTCAACGGTCGATCGGCTATTTCACGAGCATCGACCGGTCGGCCAAAATCGAGCGGATGGTCACCCTGGGCAACGCGATGAAACTCCCCGGGCTGCGGCGCTATCTGGCGCAGAACCTGGGATTCGACGTCGTCCGGGTCGAATCGTTCCAGGGGCTCGGGGGCCCCGAGGTGGTCTCCGCGCCGGCGTTCAAGGAAAACCTTTTGTGCTTCGGCGTCTCCTACGGCTTGGCCCTGCAAGGCCTGAGCCGGGGGGCCCTGCGGACCAACCTCCTGCCGCAGGAGTTGGTCCAGGAGCGCATGATCCGGGCGAAAAAGCCGTGGGCCGTCGGCGCGATCGCCATGCTGCTTCTGGGCATGAGCATCAGCTTCGTGAGCTTCTCCCGGGCCCTGAACACTACGGATCCCAAGGCGTTCGAGTCGGCCGAACAACGGGCCAAGCAGGTCGACGAAAGTTCTAAGAACCTCCAGCAGGAACAACAATCGGCCGAAGGAGAGTTTGACTCGACCGACCAGATCGGCAAAAACCTGGTGGGCAACGTCGAAGGGCGAATCCTCTGGCTGGAAATGCTCCAAGGGCTGAACAACTGCCTGCCCAAGGACCCGGAAGGCAAGCGTCCCAAGGAGATCGAGCTGCGCAACGAGATCCACATCACGAATCTCGAATGCCAGAAGTACGACAAGCTGGAAGAGTGGTTCGAGAAGATGAAGCAGGCGAACTGGTACGAGGTTCCGCCTGACCCGAATGCGCCGGCGAAGGCCGCCAGGCCCGCTCCGGCGCCTACGGCCGCCGGCGACCCCAGCGCCCCGGTCGATCCCAATGCCCAAGGCGATCCCAACGCGCCGGCGCCTGGCCAAGAAGGCCCCAGCGGGACGGGCTGGATCATCCAGTTGACCGGCTACCACGACCACAACGGCGACAAGGCGGGGGCGAACTACGGCGCCCAGTACCTCCGCAACACACTCCTTACCAATTTATTCCATGGCAAGGTCTTCTTGCCGACCGGCGAGTCCGGCAAGGGCGAGTGGGTGACCAACAAGGAATTGGGACTCACCTGTCCCGTGCTGCTGGACCCGGGGAGGGTTCAGGCCGTGCGGATCAAGGATCCCGACGCGGAGGCCCGGGCTATGTCCGGGGCGGCCAGCGGGATGCCCGGGCAGAACGGGATGGGAATGGGTTCGGGCCCAAGCATGGGAGCGGGGATGGGAAACGATCCCAACGCGAACATGATCACCGTGCATCGCTTCAACTTCGTGGTGCAGATCTGCTGGCAGCCGACGCCGCCCAGTGAACGGCACAAGCGCAAGGAGGCCGCGGCGGCGGCAGCCAATCCCGACCAATCGCAGGCAGTCGCCCCGCAGTAAGCGTTGACAGGCAATCGCTGGAGGAACGAACGATGGACAAAGTCAAAATCGCGCTCGCCATACTGCGGAAGCACCATTTCTGGTTCTTGTGCGGGGTCGTCGTGCTCCTGGCCTTGGTGATCTGGACCACGGCCACGGCCGACCTCGTCGACCGCTTCACCACGCGCAAGACCGCGTTGGAGTCGCTGAAGAGCTCGGTGCAGTCAGTCAACAGCAAACCGGATCATCCCAACCGGGGAACGATCGGCGCGATCCAGAGCGCCACGCAGAAGCTCAAGGGGAATGTATTCGCGACCTGGCAGTTTCTCCACGGCGAACAGAAAGAGAAGAACACCTGGCCCCGCGAGTTGGGACAAGACTTCCTGAACGTGATCAACTCGCTGAAGCTCGACGAGGAGATCCCGCCGCAGTATCTGGAGCGCTATCACAACTTCATCGTCCGGCACTTCCCGGCCCTGTTCGAGATCCTCGACGTCCGCCTGCCCGCGCAATTGGATGAAAAAGGCGAGGTCAAAC
>JBDKTH010001261.1:0-3091 GCA_039680305.1 Thermoguttaceae bacterium
CGAGCTTCCCGACCGCGACCAGTTGGAGGCGATCGCCCGGGGCGTGGCCGTCGAGCCCGGAGAGCTGCCGGAAGGCGAGGAACTCGACCGGCTCTTGGATGCCGCCGCGGGACTGACGCGGCTGGAGGCGGAGAACGCGTTCGCGCTGAGCCTCGTCCGCCACCAGGCCCTGCGTCCAGACGTCATCTGGCAGATTAAGGGCGAGACGCTCCAAAAAAGCGGCCTTTTGACCTTGCATCGTGGCCCAGAAACGTTCGCGGACCTCGGCGGCCTGGAGACGCTCAAGCAGTTCTGCCTCCGGGCCTTACAACCCAAGGAGCCGGGCCGTCCTCGGGCCCGGGGAGTCGTGCTTTTGGGCCCCCCGGGGACCGGTAAGTCGGCGATCGCCAAGGCCTTGGGCAACGAGACCTCGCGGCCCACGATCATCCTCGATCCTGGCAGCCTGATGGGCTCCCTGGTCGGGCAGACCGAGGAGCGGACGCGGCAGGCTCTGCGGATCATCGACGCCTTCGGGCCATGCATTGTCGTGATCGACGAGGTGGACCACGCCCTGGCGGGCCACAACTCCGGCGGCGACTCGGGGGTCATGAGCCGGTTCTTCGGCCAGATGCAGACCTGGCTCAACGACCACACCTCCGATGCGTTTGTCGTCTGTACCTCCAACGACATCCGCTCGCTGCCCAGCGCCTTTACGCGGGCCGAGCGGTTTGACGCGGTGTGGTTTGTCGATTTCCCTGGGGCCAGCCAGAAGCGGACGATCTGGCGACTCTATCTCGAAAAGTTCGGCCTCGATTCCACCCAGCCACGGCCGGTGGATGCGGACTGGAGCGGGGCGGAGATCAAGGCCTGCAGCCGCTTGGCGGCGATGCTCGAGGTGCCGCTGGTGGAGGCGGCCCAGAACGTCGTCCCCGTGGCCAGAACGGCCGCGGAGTCAATTGCGCAGCTGCGCGAGTGGGCCTCGGGCCGCTGCCTCTCGGCGGAGCAGCCGGGGCTCTACACCCGTAGCGCCAGTGCGGGGATCGTAAAGCCTGGCCGCAAGGTCCGCCGCGATCCCAGTGCCAACTGATCCTGTCGGTTGGCGATCTTTTCCCACGCCGGCGATCGGGACGTTGTCTCTTCCCGATTGCCGGCGTTTGCTTCTTGTTGAGTCGCGATTCAAGAACACCCTTCCCCTTGGAGAAATACGTATGAGTACGTTGCTTGAGGACCGCCTTCCGACGACCACCTCCTCGGCCCAGCGGCTGCGAGCGACGATGGCCGCGATGCGACTATCGTTTACCTGGTTTGGGACGCGCAAGACGCTCACCCAGGAGCAGAAGAGCCAGGCGGCCGACACGTTCGGCGCCGAGGGAGAATTCCTCTCCGCCGGCAAGAAACTCGTCGACACGAAGCACCCGGCCTTCCGGGCGGTCACCACGGTCCGCAACCGGGCTATCGCGTACTTCCGCGGCGTTTCGCTCCCCTATCCCGAGCCGGGCCTCCGCCTGGTCAAGCTCGACGAGATCGAAAGGATCAACGCCCAGATGGCCGAGTTTCGCGACCAGCTGGAGGAGGCCGTCGCGGGACTCGACCGACACTATAGCGAGCTCAAGGCGGCGGCCCGCCAGCGGTTGGGCAGCCTCTATAGCGAAGCAGACTACCCGGCCTCGCTGCGGGCGTTGTTTGCGATGGGTTGGGACTTTCCGAGCCTGGAGGCCCCTGCGTACCTGGCCCAGCTGAATCCGCAGCTTTTCGAGGAGGAATGCCGCCGGGTCCAACAGCGGTTCGACGAGGCGGTGCGATTGGCCGAAGACGCATTCACCGGCGAACTGGCCAAGCTGGTCAGTCATCTCACGGAACGGATCTCCGGGCAGGAGGACGGAAAGCCCAAGGTTTTCCGGGACTCGGCCGTCGAGAACCTCGCGGAGTTCTTCGAGCGGTTCCGCCGCCTGAACGTGCGCTCCAATGAGCAGCTTGACCAGCTCGTCCGCGACGCCCAGCGAATCGTCCGTGGCGTGAAGCCCCAGGACCTGCGGGACAACACCAACTTGCGGCAGCAGGTGGCCACGGAGCTAAGCCGGGTCCAAAGCGTCTTGGACGGCCTTTTGGTCGACCGGCCGCGGCGGAACATCCTCCGGCGACCCAGGTAACAGGAGGAGCCGATGGAGCTTGTCATCACGCCCAACGCGACCGTCCGCGCGATCTATGGCGAGGCGATTGCTCTTCACTCGCTTGGCCGTCTGGAGATCCGTCGCGGATCCCACGTGGAACCGGACGCTCTGGGCCGCTGGAAGTGCGACCTTTCGCCGGTCGACGGCCCACTCTTGGGGCCGTTTACGCAGCGCAGTGAAGCGCTGGCGGCCGAGCAGAAGTGGCTCACGGCCCACTGGCTCGTGTCCGCTTAGCGCTGATTCTTCCTCGACGAGGCGCCCGGGGCTTGTGGCCCCGGGGCGTCTCGTTTTCCCCAACGCTTTGGCCGTTTTCGTTCCCAATTGGAGGATCGCATCATGCCCCAGGTCCGACTCAACCGTGCCGTGGCGAGTGCCACGGGCGAATCCCTCACGACGATCGCCCGCATGGGGTTTGTTCCCCTGACCCGCGGCCCCGTGGAGCGGGAGCGGCTCGTCGTCGACGACAAGGAGTGGTCCGCCCCTGCGAAGATCGGCCGTCGTCCGTCCTCATCCAAGCCGTGGGCGGTCGTCGGCTGACCTCATCCCATCGTCCTTCACCATCCAGGAGACCTCCCTTGATTACGATCTCCCGCAACCTGGCCCGGCAACTCCGCACGGTCTTCCGCCGGGCCCTAAAGATCACCCCTCGAGGCCGAAGCTACCCGGTGACGTTTCAGACCGGCCAGAATGGGCTCCTGGTCCGCGTCTGCTCGCCCAAGGCGGCCGTCGAGTACCATGCCCCCGGAGAGTTCTCCGAGGAGCAATTCGCCATTGCCTTCGAGGTCCTGGCCGACTGTGAGGGCCGCCAGGACACCCCGATCGAGCTGGAGCCTGCGGACGGCCAAGTCCTCGTTCGCTGGCAAGACGGCGGCGTGCCGCAGCTGGTCCAGGTCGAGGCCGCCACGGCGGTCGACCTGGACCAGTTCCCCCGGATGCCTGAG
>JBDKTH010000397.1:0-5856 GCA_039680305.1 Thermoguttaceae bacterium
TACGTCTCGTACTTCTTCTTCTCATAGTATCCGTGCGCCGCCCCGTTGCCTTTGCCGTAGAACTGGGAGAACGGCTTCCCTGCGGCGGGCAACTCGGCGAACCAGTGTTTCCGATCGGTGATCGGCGTGGTGGCGCAGCTGGAACGCACACAGTCGATGCCGTGCGACCAGAACAAGCGGCCCTCAGGATCGACTAGCCACCACTTCCCTTCGTATTTCTGCGTGCGGAAGAAGCCCGTCGCCTCGAGCTTTGGGCCGGCTAGCCAGCCGCCGTACTGGTCCCATTCGGAGGAGCCGGGATGCTTTGCCAGGTCGGCGGCCTCTTCCTGACGCCGCTGGGCCAGATCGCCGTCGCTGTGGATCTTGCCAGGCCACTCCTTGTGGATGTACTGCCCATAGCGGTCGATCATCGGGAACAGCCGCGCAAGATCGGCCGGCAGCGAAACCGCGGACGTGCCGCCGGTGCGGATGTTCGAGACTTCGAGGAGATGGTCGGCATCGGGCTTGGCAAGGAAGATTCGCAGCTCGCACACGCTGGCCGAATCGAACAGGCGATCGCCCGAGACGCCGCCAGGATAACCCCGCATCCCAAATAGCTTGCCTTCCAGTTCCTTGGGCGACCTGCGCTGCAGGTGAACCTTGATCGTCGCGGTCTGGCCCGGTTCGATCTCGGCCGTCCCTTGGATGTACGAATTGTCGCGATCAACGCTCGGCGTATCGAGCCGGCAGCCGACTCTGGCCGCCGCCTTGCCCACGTTGCGGACGTCGACCGCTACGTAGCCAAACGCCGAGAGATCCCAGGGCGTTGGCGCCACGAAGCTGATTCCCGGCCACTGCTGGTGATGTCCGGCGGCCAGCCGCAGGAACGTTCTTCCCTCGTGGGTCGTCACGCCCGGTTTGATGTCCTGGCATTTCGTCTTCGAAAGATCCACGGTCTTCAAGTCGATCAACGGGCGTTCGGGGGCGGCGGCCCAGGCGGGCATCGCCATGAGGGCGCTTAGGACCACGCTGAGGACTAGGCTGACAGGTCGCACCATGTTTGCGGTCTCCTTGGAGGATCGAAAGGCAGAGTGGTCCCGCGCCGCGACCGGCGCTGGGGGCTGGAAGAGCGCCACACCCAGCCTGTTAGGTGGGAAGCGTACAGCCAAAAGCAGGCCATAGCCCGTGTGACACCAAACCTCTTCTCCCGACGATTCTACCTCGGGACAATCGCCCTGCAACCCGTGCCTCAAGACGAGTGCGGTACGCGTTTGCTTCGACGCACCAGCAGAGTCCCAATTACGACGCCCATGCCAAGAGAGGCCAGGGCAAGCCATTGGCGATCGGCGGCCAGTGGCGGCTCACCAACCAGGCCTCGCTCATCGGTCACCATGGGATGACAAACGTAGCGTCCGTGGGTTGGCACGGCCACGCGGTCGAAGTAGAGGGCCAGGGCCTCCAATCCGCTGCGCAGGCGCTCGCCGAACATCGGCTGCCCATGCCCGGTCCCGGCCGCATTGGGGTGCAGTTGCGTTAATTCTTCCACGGAACGCCGGGCCGCCTGCCAATCGAGCGTGTAGTAGGCGGGCGGGCGCCACACCTCCTGGCGCTGCGTGAGCACGGCCCAGGCCGACTCCTGACGCACGGTGACAAACGCATCCCCGGCGATCAGGGCCCGGTCCTCGTCGCGAAACAGCGACACATGCCCGGGGCTGTGGCCCGGCGTGTGGAGCCACCGCCATCCGGGCATCCCCGGAACGCTCCCATCGCCGGGCAGCGGGTGCACGCGGTCGCCGAGGTCGATCGGTCCACGCGGATAGAGCGGCGCGAGAAGCGACATCAGCCCCCCGCCCACGGTCGGATCAGGGGGCGGATAACCCGACCGGCCTGTCAAGTAGGGCAATTCCAGCTCATGAGCGAACACCGGCACGTCCCACCGCTCAGCCAACTGCCGGACCGAGCCGACGTGATCGAAATGGCCGTGCGTCAGCACGATCGCCCCGGGCCGCGTCCCCGGGCCGTAGCGCTGGCCGGCCGCACGGACGATCGCATGTTCGGACGTCCCCAAACCGGCATCGACCAGAACCCATGATCGGTCGCCCCCGTCCGCCTCCCCGACGAAGTAGACGTTCACGATCGACAGCGGAAGGCAGACAACATCGGGCGTAAGCGTCAGAAGACGACCGCGGTTGCCCACGTGCGCGAGTAGCATGGTCTCCACCATGTTCGTTTCTCCCGGCGACGTCCTGGGTAGCAAACCCCATCAACTCCCGCAACTTCCATGCCGCACGTTGCCGTGAGACGGGCCAAGAAAGGCCACTCTTTTACTACTCAATCCCCAAACCGCCACGCGATCACGGGCGACCTCTGCCTATTGCACCAGACGCAGCTTGGGGTTGGTGATGATCTTTTCGAAGATCTCCGCGAGGCGCTGCTCGTAATCGGCTGGATTGCCGCTGCCTCGCGGGCTTTGACCATCATTGTTGGCCGTTGATCCCATGCGGGCCATGCGATCCATGAAGCCATAGTCGCATCCCAGGCCAATTCCGACCGGATAGAGCGACCAGTGATCGCCCTGCATCAGCGACGTCTGCATCAGCGACGCGTCGCGGGGGTAACTGCCGCCATAGAAGTTGTCGCTCGGATTGTTCTGCGCGTAGGTGTTGATCTGGCTGGCCGAGCTGACATAGAGATTCGGTTGGCCGTCGGTCAGGAGCACGACGATCTTGTTCGTCGCCAGGCGTCCTTTCCCTCCATCCTTCTGCGGCTTGATGTGGTTACGTGCCACGATCAGCCCGGATTCGGTGGCGGTCGAATAACCGTTGTTGCTGCAGGCCTGAAGGTCCGTGCAGGCATTCATGGCGTCGTCGTAGTCGCCGGTCAACGCGAGCGCGACCTGCGCGCCGCCGTTGGTGAGCCGGTCAAAGGTGATGATCGAGACCCAATCGCGCTGGTTGGAGTCGAAGATCCCGGCGTTGCGTTCTTTGAGCACCTGGATTGCGGCGATCAGGGCCCGGCGTGCGGCGTGGGTCGGTTGCTCGCGCGGAGGAAAACTGAACGTGCCTCCGGCGGTCGGCTCGTTGTGCCGTGGGCAGTCGGGGCTGAAACATGACAGCGGCGTATAGTTCGCGCCGTCCGGCTTCCCGTCGCGGCCGTTCTGCATCATGAAGTGCATGTAGGAACGGTAGCCGATCCGCGAGTAGTAATCCTCGAGATAACTGACCCAGTAGTTATAGTTCGTCGAACTGTTGGGCACTGGCTTGGCCGCCGGCATGAGTTGGGGAAGCTGGACATCCATGACCCACGAGTAGGCCTTCGTGCGGCGAACGCTCGTCGAATCCTTCGAGGCGATCCGGTACTGTTTGGGAATGGTCGACTTCGAAAGCGGACCGCTGGTGCTGGTCAATTGACTAAGCGCGTCGCCCTTGCTGTTCGACACCCCCAACGGCTGCCCAATACACTGCGTCGCTCCCGGGAAGGAGCCGAACCCGAAATCGTCATAGATCTGCTGCATCAGTTCGGTACCGATGGTCGGGTATCCCTGGGCAGCGAACCTGGAATTGATGTCCTCGGTGTTGTCGGGATCCGTGTCTTCGTGCATCGACCCGGAAAGGTCAACGACGAACGCGATGTCGCGGGGATTGGTCGTCGCCACGGCCGAGGCCCGGCTTTGGACCGAGGTCATGTTGAAGATTCGGGCGAAGAACAGGGGCACCTCGCCGCTGGTATCGCGTTCGGCACGGGCCGTCACTCGCACCGCATTGCCCGGCGTGGCCGACGAAGTGAAGGTTCGGGTGGCCGTGTCCCAGGTCCCATATTCGATGTCCGAAGAGTGGAGTTGAACCTGTCGAGCCCCGACACTATTGGCGCGGGCGAACCGCTTGGTCACCGCCTCCATCTCGCCCCGCGGCAGGTTCAGCGAAGCCGCCCCCGCCAGGGCCGCCGAATCGGCCGCCGCTTGCAGTTGCGTCCGCGCAAGCACGATGTAGCCGAGATCCACGGCACACGCGACAAGGCCCAACATGAACACGATAAACAGAGCCGTAACGATCAACATGGCCCCGCGTCGACGCGGCTTCAGTTTCACTCGCGGACGGACCATGGATGTCTTTCCTGCAAAGCGGGCAGAACGGTGGGAGGAAACCTGTGCTGGGCCAGGGTAGGGGACCGCCACAGCGGGCCTACCACGCCCCATACAATCCTTCCTAGGTCGCAAATCGCCACCTGTCAACCGCCACTACCCCCGGCGACCCACGATCGCCCCTGCCGATACGGTAGCATCCTCCCATCCCGATCAAACGGCCCGCCCGTGCGTGGTGGCGAGCGAAACCGAAAGCAAAACGCGAAGAGGGGAACCACCCATGACACGAGATGAAGAAGGAACCCGCCACCACCACGAGCCCCGCTCCCGCGTCCTTCCTCCTTCGTCCTTCGTCCTTACCTCGCCGTGCCCGGCTGCGGTTTCGGCCGCACCTCGTGCTTCACCGGCCAGGAGGCCCGATCTTCGCTCGGATAAAGGCCGATCTTCTCGATTGGAATGCGTTTGAAGCCGAGTTTCCAGGCAGGCGAGTCGTCGCGAAGCTGGAAATTCCCGGCAGCCGCGTCGACAAACCGTGGATCCGCGTCCAACAGGTTGTCCTCGAACTTGACGTGCGTCAGGGCCTTCTTCTCGATCTCATCCCAGCGCCCGCCCCAAGAAATGTTCCGGGCGATCACGTTTCCCTTGGGCACGGCCGGCTCATCGTCGAGGTAGCGGAGCAACTGCGGATAGCGAGACTTCCACGGATCCTCCTGGTAAGGCATTTCCTTGAGCCGTTTCTTGAGCAACTCCACGCCGGCGCTCGCCCAGCCCAGGGCCCGGGCGTCGACATGCACGGCCGGCTTGCAGTCGACGAAGATGTTGTTCTCAATCAGGCTGTCGCGCCCGCCGCCGATGAACGCCGCACGCGGGACCTGGTAAAAGACGTTGCCGTGGATGTGGGCCGAGCAGAACATGTCGTCCAGGTAGACGCCCACGCAGCCGCGACTCTCGAAGCCGTAGATGTGATGGATGTAGTTGTAGCGGATCTCGTGGCCGCGCATCGTCGGATTGTAGCCCGCATACATCACGCCCGCATCGTTCGACTCGTAAACGACGCTGTGAATCTCGTTCAGTTCGATCGTGTGCTCGTTGCCGCCGAAGGCGATGGCCATGTGCGGCGCGTCGTGGATCAGGTTGTGAACGATCCGGTTGCCGACGCCCTGAATCATCACGGCCGGCTTGTAGACCGGGTTCCAGCGGCTGAAGTGATGGAGGTGGCAGTTTTCCACGAACAGTTCGCCGCGTGCGAGCGTCTTGCGGTCGCCCCCTTCGAGCACCACGCCGCTATTGCCCGTGTTGTAGATGTCGCAGCCGATCAGGCCATTGGCCTTGCCGCTCACCGAGGCCGCCGTGCTCCCCACATTCCGGATCACGCATCCGGCCACACGCACCTGTGTGCCGCCGGAGATTTGCACCGCCGTGCCCCGCACGCATTCGAGGATCATGCCCCGCAGCGTGACGTGCGACACGTCCTTCATCACCACCAGCGACGGGAGCACGGAGATCATCGGCCGGCCTTGTTCAACCGGCGTCGGGGGCCAGAAGTAGAGGATGCCGCTGACCCGATCGAGATACCACTCGCCGGGCCGATCCAATTCCGGCAGCAGGTTGTAGGCGTAGTACCACTGCCCCTTGCGGAACCCATAATGATGCTCCGGCTTGGCGGCCAAGGTGATCACGCGTTTCTCCGCGTCGATCGAGTCGATCTTGAGCCGCTGGTCGGCCCAGTCCCAGAACCAGTAGCCGTGGAGCATGATGTCCGGCTGGCCGAGCCAGCGTTTCGGCCGGTCGCCCTC
>JBDKTH010000960.1:0-3689 GCA_039680305.1 Thermoguttaceae bacterium
GACGATCGATCAGCCTTTCGAATGCAAAATCCCCCTTGCCGCGCCGCGACTGGCTCAAGGTCGTGGGAGTGGCCTTCCTCGGCTCCCAGGTCTGCGAGGCGGCGACCGACGACCTGCGGGCCAAGGCCAAGAAGAATCTGGTCCTGGGGATCGATGCGGGCGTCTACCGGAAGTTGCCCTTGGAAGAGGCGGCCCGGCGGATCAAGGAGGACGGCTTCACCGGGGTGCTCACAAACTACGGCTTTGCCGACGTCCGCTTCGATCCGCTCAAGCCCGACTGGTCGGCGGCCGACAAGATCACGGCGTGTTTCGAGAAGCACGGCATCCGTGTCGCCTCGCTCTACGGCTACTACAACGTGGTCGATCCCGATCCGGAGAGACGGAAACGGGGCGAAGCCCGGATCGAGTTCTTCATCGCCAACTGGAAACGCCTGGGCTGCCCGGTGATCGCCACGGAAACCGGCACCTACAACCGCAAGTCGGAGTGGCTCGACGATCCGACGAACTTTACGGAAGCGGCGTTCGTCGAGTGCCGGGCGTCGCTCCAGCGGCTCGCCCGGCTGGCCGAGAAGAGCGGGGCGACGCTTGCCATCGAGGTCTACTGGCGGCACGTGGTCGGCACGATCGACCGCGCCGAGCGTCTGCTGCGCGAGGTCAATTCCCCGTCGCTCAGGCTGGTCATGGATCCGGCCAATTACCTGCGCAACGAAGATTTGCCTCGCATGCAGCCGATGCTCCACGAGATGTTCCAGCGGCTCAGCGACAAGGCCGTCGTGGCCCATGCCAAGGACGTCAAGGCCGTGCCCGGCGGACCGGAGCACCCGGCTGCCGGCAAGGGCACCCTCGACTATCCGCTCTACCTCCGCCTGTTGGCCCAGTTGAATCGGAAGATGGATCTACTGTTGGAACACCTGACCTTGGACGACGTGCCCCGCGCCCGGGATTACGTGCTCAGTCAGTTCGACAAGATCTGAGTGTTCGAAAAGGGTGTAAGGGAAGGGAAAGAGGGGAGAAGGGGAAGAGGGAAAGAAAGCCGACGAAGACAAATGGCAGGGAACCTGGGGCATCCAACGCTTCCAACCACCCAACTCTACCGATATCGTTTTTCCCACTCCCCCCCTTTCCCATCCCCCCTTCACTTACACCAGCTTCTATTCAAAGTCCACATTCTCAAGAGCACGTGACTTCATTTTGTTGCAAAAGTCGCGTACTTTTTCAAATAGTAGCGGAACTGATGATACGACAGCCCGAGGTTGCGGGCGGCCTGGGCCTGGTTGCCTTGGGCTTGTCGCAGGGCGTCGGTCAACAGGTGCTGGGCGAAGGCCTGCATCCGCTCGGAAAACGATCCGTCGCGAGTCGAAAGCCCGTTGGTCCCGAGCAAGCCAAGATCAGCCGGGGTGATCTCGGCGTTCGTGTCGCGATAGGCGCCTCGTTCGATGAGGTTCTTCAACTCGCGCACATTGCCGGGAAAGGAATAGGCTTTGAGCGCGGCGATCGCCTCGGGCGCGAGCCGTTTCCCGGCAAAGGCGGGCGTCTCCCGGGCAAACTCATCGAGGAAGTAGTGGGCCAGGACCTCGACGTCGGCGGGCCGCTCGCGAAGCGGCGGCACTTCGATCGTCTCGAAAGCCAGCCGGTCGTAGAGGTCGGCAAGGAATTCGCCTTGCCGGATCATCTCCCGCAAATCGCGATTGGTGGCCGTAATGATCCGCGCATTCGTCTTGCGCTCGCTCACCCCGCCGACCCGAGTGAACGTGCCGTACTCGACCACGCGGAGGATTTTTTCCTGGAACGCCGGCGACATGTGGCCGATTTCGTCGAGGAACAAGGTCCCGCCGTCGGCGAGTTCGAACTTGCCGGGCCGGGCGAGGTCGGCCCCGGTAAATGCGCCTTTCTCATGCCCGAACAGTTCGCTCTCCAAGAGCGTGTCGTTGAAAGCGGCACAGTTGACCGTCACGATCGGGCGTGACAAAGGGCCGGCGGCAAAGTGGATCGCCCGGGCGACGAGTTCCTTGCCCGTGCCCCGTTCCCCGACGATCAACACCGGCCGCGGCACACCCGCGACCCGTTGAACCTGGCTGAGCAGTCTGCGGATCTGCGGCGACTTGCCGACGATCTTCAACTTCGCCTGGATCGCTTCGCGCAGGGCGACATTGTCGGCGTCCAAGGCCCGGTTGCGCTCGAGAACATCGAGCAGACCGTGGAGCTTGCCGAGCAGGGTGGCGATTCGCTGGGAAAGCTGCTCGCCGAGCACCAGCAGGTCGTTGGCCCCGGCCATCACGACCTGGGAGGCAAGCTCCACGTTTCCCTTGTCGGCCACGACGACGGCCAGCGCGCTGGGCGCAATCTGCCGAATCGCAGGAATCAGTTCCAATCCCGGTCGCTCATCCTCAAGTCGATCCGGCACGACCGCCAGATAGTCGCGCGACGTGTCGGACAGACTGCTGAGCAGTTCGCCGATGGAGGAGACGAGGCTTACCCCCCATGCTTGAGGGGATGCCGTCCGAAACGCACGCCGCAACTCCCCAAACTGCCGCCCCGCCGGTTCGTAGATCAGAATCGTGACGTCCATCGCTATCCACAGTTGGCCCATGTGACAAAGTTCACCACATCTGGTGAACTTTATCATATTCCAACTCCCGTTGCCACTACTGAACTGCTTGGCAGGCCGCCACTTGCTGCGATTGGCGCCAGTGGCCCGGCAATTGCCTTAAGTCCACCGCCATACCTCGGCTTTTCAAGGATTGGGAGGCATTGGTTTGGCATGAAGACGACATGTCGTTGCACAGACGAGCAAGCGGCCAGCCCGAGAGGACCGGGGGGGATCGGCTGCCGGCTTCTCATGATGACCGCTTCGCTCGGCGACAGTACCTCGCTCATTCCCACGCAGCTCCGAATGTTCGGAGTGAACGTGAAGGATCTGGTGGAGGTCTTCCAATCCACCGCACAGCTCATTCTTCCGAGAAACGAATTGAGCCTGAGTTGGCAGTCGGACCGCAATCGCTTTCGAGGTGCTTGCTCGGTGCTCGGCGGTCAGTTGCTCAAGATCTCGCTGGCCGTCGCGCTCCGCGGGGTGCAGAATCAGCTGGCTTGCACGCGTCTTGCCCCCGTGTTGCTGCAGGGCGGTCTGGCGAGCGGTGTACCGGTGCCTGCGGGGCTGGTGGAGTTGGCCGGTTTCTCGATTTGCCTGTGGCTTACCCTTGGCATCGGCCCCGGACTGGGCGGTCCCTGCATCGCCTGCGGTCACCTCCAGCTCCCCACAATCGACCGGGATGCCTGGTGGGTCGCGTGCGAGCTCGACGTTTCCAGCCAGCGACACGCGGTCCCCTTTGGTTCGGAGTTCGTTCCCGAGCCTGGAGGCCTCGCATCCCCGGGGCACGGCGGGTGCCACTGGCGTGCCGCCAGTGCTTTTCGAACCGGGCTTGCACGTCGCCTCTCCCGAAAGCCTCCTCGATCGGGCAAGCCTCAAGCAGATGTCGACTACAAGCTCGTCTCGGTTGATTATGTCGGGTGCGGCCGGTGCTTGATCCACTTGCCTGGCAAGTGGAGGCACTGGCAGAATGCCAGTGGCACCCGGCTACTTCGACTCCAAACACGCCCGGACGCGACGCCCCAGCCCGCTTTCTTTCGCGGCAGCGGCGATCCGTTGACGTAGCTCGGCCAGATAGGCATCGCGGGCGTGACGGTCAAAC
>JBDKTH010000599.1:0-5284 GCA_039680305.1 Thermoguttaceae bacterium
CTTCGACGTAATCGCCCACGAGCATCAGAATACGCTTCACGGCCATGACAAATCTCCCGTTATGCCAAATGTCGAATGACGAATGTCGAAACAAATCCAAAGCACGAAGCACCAAGAACTCCGGTGCAACACCCAGCGTGCTTCTTCGCCCTTCGCCCTAACTCCTAACTCCTAACTCCTACCTCCTAACTCCTAACTCCTAACTCCCTACGCCAACGCCCGCGTCAGTTCCTCGCGGATCTGTTGCTCGATCATCCCCTTGAACATCATGGCCGTCAGCGGGAGATCGGCATTCACCCGGACCTCCGACGGCTCGGAGTTGACGTTTCCCTGCACCCCGAAGCCGAAGGTGGTGAAGCGGAATTGGAGTTGGTTGCCTTCCCACTGCTCTTCATAGTTCTGGACATGGTCCTGAAACTTCTGAAAGACCGCCTGGAAATGCTCCTGCAGGCGGCGGGTGGCGTCTTCCTGACTCAGTGTATGAGGGATGCTCACCGAGAGCTTGGGCATGCTACGGCTTCCTTGGGATGCAAGTGAGGAACGGATGCAAAACGGAATGGCCCGGTTTCAGGCAATCCCGATCTTGCGTTTCAAATCGTTCAGCAGGCGAACCGCCTGGCCAATCTCGGCCTTCTGCCGGGCCGGCTCCTGAGGGATCTCCCGCTCGATCGTCAAGGGACCATCGTAGCCGATCTCCTGGAGCGTTCGCAAGAACGTCTCGGCGCCCACGTCCCCTTGGCCAAAGGGGACTTCGCTCCCCCACTCTTTCCCGGGATTGGCCGCCCATTTGGCGTCCTTGCAGTGGACGCTTCGCACGTAGGGGCCGATCTTCTTGAGGGCCTCGATCGGGTTGCCCGAACCGTAGAGAATCATATTCGCCGGGTCAAAATTGACAAACAGATTGTCGCGACCGGCGTCCTCAAGGAAGCCCAGCAACGCATCGACCGGCTCTTGTCCCGTCTCCAGGTGCAGCCGTTGGCCATTGGCCTTGCTGTGATCGCAGATCTCCCGCGTCACGGCGAGGACTTCCTGGTACAGCGGATCGGCCTTGTCGTGCGGCACAAAGCCAATGTGCAACGCCACGGCGTCGACCCCCAGCAGCCGGGCGAAATCGGAAATCTCCTTCATCTCCTGGGTGCGGGCGGCACGGGTCGCCGGGGGCACCAGGCCGACGGTCTGGGACACCGTGGGGATGTCGGCGTAGCTCTCCCCCTCGAAGCCGCCGAAGACCACGCTGATCTGGATCCCCAGTTGGTTCAGTCGGGCAAGAAACTCCGTTGCCCGCTCCGGGGTACGCGAGCCCGCGTGCGGCGCATGCAGATGGACCGTGGGAACGCCCAACTCGTGGGCCACCTCCAATTGGACTCCCAATCCGGCGTCAATGCTGGCAAACACGCCAATCGGCCACTTTTCCACGAGATGCTCCTTTTCAATTTCGGGTGTCAGGCTCGTCTCCGGCAACGAAATTCGGCGCTCAAGCTCGGCACCGTCCTACCTTACCGGTTCCCTTCGCCAAAACCCATTTGGCGATTACCGTAAGATACCGCAGAGCCCACCGGCCTTCAAGCAGCCGTCCCCGACCGGGGGCGATTACGGTTTCTAGCGTGGGGTGGCATGCCGCCACGCGACGTAGTCGCGGGTCGGCATGTGCGGTGAAAGACATGCTGACCCGTCGCTGCGCTCCGTGACGGCATGCCACCCAACGCCGAGCGAAAGGCACACGGTCGCCGCGAGCGCAAAACAAAACGGTGGCCGAGGCTCGCCATAAGCCTCGACCACCGTGAGCATGCCAAATCAAGCGGGGCTCAGGAATACCGCTTGGTGTCGTTCGGATTCGGCGCGATGCCTTCCGGCGTCTTCTTGCTGTGGATATCGAACCATTCCGGGTCAAACTCGATCCGCTTGCCTTCGCGGGCGGCCATATTGGCCGTCAGGGCAATGATCGCGTCGCCCATGGCCACCTTGGGATGGCAGCGGGGGAGGTTTTCCGGGGCCGGATTGCGGATGCACCAGGCAAAGTGCTCGATCTCCTCGGTGTAGCCGCGGCTGATGTCCTGCATGGCCGCCGCGCCGACCGTGGCCGCCTTCTGGGCTCCGCCGCTGGCCTGGGTGTCCATCGTCGGACCGCCCTTGCCGGCCGTCACGCCGACCTTGCTCTCGGTGTCCGAGTCCTTGAACAACAGGGCTTCCTGCTCCCGTTCGAGGATCAGCGTCCCCTTCGTGCCGAAGACCACTTCCCCGTAACCGCCAAAGCCGTTGCCGTTGATCGAGGAGTATTGCACGGCGATCCGCTTGCGGTTGGCGATCGGATCCTTGGCGTCGTAGCCCGGGGCGGGGAACTCGATGATGCAGACCACGTGGTCCTCCACGTCGCGGTCGGCGGGGAAGAGCGGCCGGTTGCCGACCGCCGAGACGTTCAGCGGAATCTGCTTCTTGCCGCCGTGCTGGGCGGCAATGAAAATGCTCGCCGCGTCGAGTTGGTGGCTGCCCAACTCGGCCATCATGCCGGCCCCGGTCCGGTCCCAGAGCCGCCAGCGAATCAACTCTTCGGCCGGCGGGCAGGTGTAGGCGACCTGCTTGCCGTTCATGATCTTGTACTCTTGGTAGCCGTACTTGGCGGCCGTGTCCTTGAGGACCTCGTCGGAGATCTGGGCCTTCTTCTGGGCGATCTTCCGGTCCAGTTGGGCGATTTCCTTGGGCTCCTTGCTCTCCTTCAGCGCCTTTTCCCAGTTGGCCAGTTCCTTGACCAGCTTTTCGCTGCTCTTGTCGCCCGCCTTCACGCCCGGGGGCAGGGGCATCTGCCAACTGTCGTTGCCCGGCAGGTTGCCGCGGTGCCACTGGGCGCGGATGTAGTGGAGTTCGCCCAACAGGCCCCGGTTGATCGTGTCCTTGGCGTTCTCATAGAGGATGTTGTAGTGCCGCTGGTGCCCGGTGGCCAGAAGCTTCTTCGTCTCCTCGGAGACGAGGGCCATCGCCTTGCAGTCGTAGACCGTGTGGCCCATGAGCTTCTCGGTCAGGACGTGCAGGTCGCGCCGCATGGCCAGGATCGCCGCGGGGGCGTGGAGGTGCAAGGGCAGGGCGATGATCACCGCCTCGATGTCCTTTTCCTCCTTCAGCAACTCGCGAAAGTCGTTGTAGACCTTGACGTGCTTGCGGGCTTCGGTCTCGTTCGACCAGCCGTACTTGGTGATCAGCCCCGGGCGGGCCTTCAACGCTGCGTCGCTGTAGCAGTCGCCATGGAACGCCCGGTACTGGTTGTAGGGACGGATGTCGGCGATCGCCTTGACCTCAATGAACTTGGGGTTGATCGCGCCGATCAGCACGCTCCCTTCGTCGCCGGTGCCCAGCACGGCCACGCGAACCGGCTTCCCCACACTCTTCTCGTAGCCGAAATAGAAGGCGCCCAAGCCGCCGCCGGAGACGACCCCGGCCATGATCCCTTCCTTGAGGAAGTCACGCCGCGTCGTGCCGAGCACGGCGTAGAAGTTTTCCTTGCCAATCGCTTTTTGCTCAGGAGTCAGATTCATCGTCTTAACCTTCTCTTATGTGCGCTGATTTATCTTCTTGATGCTCAAGCCGTCTCACCGTGCCCCGTGGTCGGAGCGGTGCTTAACACTTCCACTCGCCGACGCCGTCCCAGATGCGGGTCAGGGCGGCTGCGGCCACCCCACCATTGGCGCCAAAGCGAGGGTGCGCCTTGACCAGGATCCACACCTGGCGCATCCCGTTGGAACCCCATCGCTGGCTAATCTCGGCGCCGATCTTGCGGATCTCCTTCTCGGAGGCCACGAGGCCGAATTGGTTCTCGGGCTTGTTGCTGGTGGCCAGCATGGCGATCTCGTCGGCACACTTCTTCCAGGAGCCCTTCTGAGCGAGCGAGTTCTCCCACCAAGTCTCCAGAGGTCGGCCAAGGAAGCGATAGAGGAAGTAGTCCAGGCCGCCCCAGCGTCCCACCGCCGTCAGGGCGACGAGGAACAGGGCGATCATCTCCACGAAGTTCTTATCGACAATCAGGGCATGCCCGACCACTTCCGGCGCGGGCGGATAGATCCCCGGCCACGGCGGCTGCGTCAGCAGCACCGAGATCAGGAATGCGCCGCCGCCCAAGGCTGCCAGGCGTGTGCAGAAGCCGAGCAAGAGGCACAGCCCAATCGCCGTCAGGCCGTAGGTCACGGCGAAGTTCAACAGATCGGTCATCGTCCAGGGGAGCGGCAACGGGCCTTCGGCCTGCTGGTCCTTTTTGAGCACGCGCCACAGGGAATCCTGGTAGGCTTTGCCCATCTTGTCCATGCTCGACAGCCAGCCGTTGACCTCCTTGCGGAGTTCCTGGCGGCGGTCCCAGTCGCGTTTCTGCTGGTGTGCCGCGCCGTTGGTACCTTCGGCCAGTTGCTTTTCGAATCGGTCGAGGCTGCCGAAGTAGCCCTCAATGGTCGGGAGGTTTTCAGCCAGGTAGGCCTTCAGCACCGTCTCATAGCGCGTGTAGATTTCGTCGACCTGGGCCTTCTGGTCATCGTCGAGGCGGTACTTGGCTTTGACCTTTTCGGCGAGGGCTTTCCAGGCGTCGAGATACGACTTGCCCGTGATGACTTTGACGCCCTTTTCGTTCGTCTCGATACGAAGCCGCTCGCGGCCATTGAGGTCGGGGAGCATCGCATAGAACAGCGGCGCCGCCGGGCCCTTGGCCTGTGTCAAAAATGGCTCGGCCGAGAACTCCGGATGATGAATCTTCCACACTCCCTCGTAAAGGAAGTGAAAGCCGAGGCTGATCCGTAGGGCGACCAACACCACTACGGCTGCCAGACCGATTTGGAACTTGCCGTATCTCAGGGGAAACCTCCTTCCGAATGCGATCAGAACGCCTTTTCTTAAGAACTCGATTTTGAACCGGTTTCCAACCCCTGCAGTACTGGGAAGACACCAGGCTTGAAACAGGTTGTGAGGAAACCGGCTGCGGTCCAGGTAGGAATGCTGACCGGAAACAGTAGACCGCACACAGGCAGGCGACCACCGGCTTCTGTTACGCTCCGGTTAACTCCCGATTCTAATTCCTTTCCCCAGTTTGTTCCACACGCGACTTACCAATTTTTCTGCGGCCGAGCGATGCAGGACTGCTCCCGCTGGGAGAGGGGGGCGGACGAAGGATGAAGGATGAAGGACAAAGGACGACGAGACTGTCTCGAAACGCTGCAGCGACGATTCCCTCTCCCTCCGCAACATTATGCATCAGCTAGCACCATCCGTTGAAAAATAGGGACTTAGGTGTCGTCCGGACGCCACAGAAGCA
>JBDKTH010000113.1:0-3802 GCA_039680305.1 Thermoguttaceae bacterium
CGCTCCGCGGCCAAGGTCTGCGTCATCGGCATGTCGCTGGTAGATAACCTCTTTCCCGCCGCCGATCCGATCGGCAAAACGATCCGCATCAAAAGCATCCCCTTCCGGGTCATCGGTATTCTCGAACCCAAGGGCGCCAACCTCGTCGGCCAGGACCAGGACAACGTCGTCCTGGCCCCCTATACGACCGTCAAGAAACGGCTGTACGGATCGACCTTCAACAATGTCGGGGCGATCCTCGTCTCCGCCCGCTCGGCGCGGCAAATGGCCGTCGCCGAACAGGAGATCCACGCGCTTCTGCGTGAGCGCCATCATCTGCGCAAACGCGAGGCCGACGACTTCACGGTGCGCAATACGGCCGAAGTGGCCAATGTGCTGCGGATCATCTCCGGGGTCATGACGCTGCTGCTCGGCTCGGTCGCCAGCGTGTCGCTCCTGGTCGGCGGCGTGGGGATCATGAACATCATGCTCGTCTCAGTCACCGAGCGGACCCGGGAGATCGGCATCCGCCTGGCCGTGGGCGCCCGCTCGCGCGACATCCTGCGCCAGTTCCTCGTCGAAGCGATCCTCCTTTCCACCTTGGGAGGCACGCTCGGCGTGGTGATCGGAGTGCTCACCTCGATCGGCGGAACCTTCATCCTCAACGCCGTGCTTAGCGGCGCACGGTGGCCGGTGACGATCTCGATCGAGGCGATCGTCGTCGCGTTGGTTTTCGCCGGCGCGGTCGGGATGTTCTTTGGCTACTACCCCGCGCGCAAGGCGAGTCTGCTCGACCCGATCGAGTCGCTGCGATACGAGTAACCTATCGCCTCGGCCCCAGCCGAACGTTCTCGGCGTCGATATCGGGGAGTTCGATCTTCTCAGGACGCTGGTAGGTCTCGCTGCCAGGTGCGGGCGGCCGATCGGTGTTCGGACCGGGGCGAACGTCGCGAGGGTAGCAGGGATCGGCAAAGAACCGCCCCAGCGGGCCAACCGCGTGGTAGCGTTCCTCGACGAACCGCACGCCGTGCGTTTCCAGGATCGTCCCGGTCTGCCGTTCCAGCCGGGCCAGTTCGGTGTTGTACTGGATCAAGGCCTGGTATTCGGAGGTCACCGCGTTGCCCCAGTCGGTCAGGGCCTGGAGGACGGTCAGATAGAGGGTCCGCCGATGGGCCATGAAGTCGGCCATCTGCTGCTCGAGGTTGAGCCGCGCCGCCTCGCGCATCCGGCGGTAGGCCGCATACTGTTGGTAATACTGGGCCACGTTCCGGAAACTGGCGCCCAGTTCGTGAGACGTGCCGTGCAAGGCCTGCTGAAGATTGGCCCGATCGCGCATGATCAGCAGTTCTCGCTCGCGGATGACCGCCCGCTCCTTGCGCAAGCCCAACGGGACGGAGAACGTCACCCCGGCCTCCCAGTCGGCATACTCCCCGCCACGCGTGGACAGTCGCTGCCCGTCGGGCGTCGTCCCCTCCAGCCCGTTCCAACGGTAGAGCAGCCCGACGTCGGCCTGCGGCAGGGCCTGGTTGCGAGCCATGGCCATCTGCTGCTGATCGGCTTCGAGGATCAGTTTTAGTTCAATGAGGTCGGGACGATACTCCTCGGCCAGGCGGAGAATGCTGTCCCACGGCGTTTCCAGGCAGTTGGTGATCGGAGCCGTGGACAGTTCAATTCGACGCTGGTCGGAAAGGGACAGCCCGAGCACATTGCGCAGGACGGCCTCTTGATTCAGCAAGTTGGCCTCGGAGGAGACCAGCATCGCCCGAAAGTTTTCATACGACACGCGGGCCTGGGCCACGTCCCCCTCGTTGCCCAAGCCGGTGAGCAACCGCCCTTCGGCCCGGTCCACGGCTTCCCGACCTTGCTCAACCTGCTGGCGCCGGGCCCAAACGTCAAGCTGGGCGTAGGAGAGATTCCAGTAGGTCTGGATCACACTGAGCACCAGATCCTGCACCGAATCCTTCAACTGGAAGAAGGAGCGTTCCGTATTGAGCCGGGCGACGAGAATCGGAGCGAGATTCGCCTCGCTGCCGGCCCCCTTCAACAGCGGCTGATTCAGGTAAAGCGTGACGTCGTTGCCAACCTGCGGGTTCAACGGCAGTTCGGCCCCAAGATGCCGCCGGCTCTGATCGGCATTCACATTGACGCCCATACTGCCGCCGGTCGCAAACGATTTCGATACGCCCGTCGACGAACTGAAGCCGTCGATCGGGTTCCCCTGGATGCCGTACTGGGGTGGCGTGCCGGGCGTCACCACGCCGAACGGTTGATCGACCTGGGAGAACGTATTCCTGCTTTCCAGCCTGGGGTCGAACGTGGCGCGACTCTGGTCGATCTGCGTATTCTGGATCGCCGGCTCATAGATCGTCGGGCCCGAGGCGACCACCGTGTTGCCGGCAACGACCCGGATCACGTCGGCATTGGCCAAGGCGATGCGCACCGCCTCGTCCAAGGAGAGCGTCCAAACCGCGTCGGTCGGACGCGGCGTGACCACGGTTGACGGCGGTGGGACGTTCGGGAGTCGTGTGCGGGGGAATTGCGAGGGATCGCGGACTTCCAGGTGCCGCTGCTCAGGAAAGATGAACCGCCGCGTTTCCTGGGCTTCAATCCTCCCAAGTCCAGCCAACAACAGCACGACGCCTGCCACCGGCGCGAGGCGCTGGGTAAGTCGCACAGGATCGACCCTTCATAACGTAACCCCGGTTTTTCCCCGTCTTTTGCTGGCGAGTCCGCACTGGTAGCTGCGGGGCCTGCCGGCCTTCACTTCAGTAAGATCGTCCGGCATCGGTGGCAACAACACGGTTCTTGAACGGTGGCGTAACCTTTTCCAGGTTTACCAGGCTTGACGGATAAACCGGTTCTCCGCCCCCCTCGGGTTGAATCATTCTTGAAAAAGGGTGGCGGTTCCGGACCGGTCGTCGTGACTTCTAAAGTGGCCCCTGGCGGTCCGTCGGGGCGGCGGGAGTGCTCTCACGATGTGGAGCACCACCGCGGGCCCGCCCCCCTGCTTGAACCTGCAAGTACGTCTCGACGGGCCGCCCCCCTTGATGAGGCATGGCAGGACAGGGTAGCGTGAAACAGACTAGAATCATGATGAGCACCTTGCCCACGCCGGATGAACTGCTCGCCGCAGCCCGCACGGGGAACACCGGGCAATTGGGACAGTTGCTCGATGGCTATCGGCATTATCTGGGCCTGTTGGCGCGGATCGAGATCGGCCAGCGTCTTCAGGCCAAGCTCGACGCCTCCGACCTCGTCCAAGAGACGTTGCTGGAGGCCCACCGCCACTTTCCCGGATTTCAAGGCACCAGCGAAGCTCAATTGACCTGCTGGCTCCGCCAGATCATGGCCACCAGCCTGGCCAATCTCCTGCGGCGTTACTATGGCACCCAGGGACGCGACGTCCGGCTCGAACGGGAACTGGTGACCCACCTGGATCAGTCGTCCCTGTTGCTCGATCGCGGGCTGGTTGACCAGCGAAGTTCGCCGAGTCATTGCGCCGTCCGCCGGGAGCAGGCCGTGCTGCTGGCCGAGGCCCTGGCCAAACTCCCCGAGAATTACCGCGAAGTGCTCGTCCTTCGGCACTTCGAAGGCCTGTCCTTTCCCGAGGTTGGCCGGCGACTGGGGAAGTCGGTCGATAGCGTGGAAAAACTCTGGGTTCGCGGGCTGGCCCGCGTGCGGCAACTCATGGGCCCTGTCCAGGAATAACTTGGAGAGACGCGATGAACGAGGTTCCGGACCAATCACGGGAAGAAGATGGTCGTTCGGAGCCAGCGGAGGATTTTGCCTCGTCGATCCCCGACGATCCTCGCCTGATCGCCGC
>JBDKTH010000125.1:0-3487 GCA_039680305.1 Thermoguttaceae bacterium
CAGCGGTCCGCCGGAGCTGCCCGGGTTGATCGCCGCATCGGTCTGCAGATAGTTGTTTCGTCCGAGCGTTCCCAACGAGCGCCCCTTGGCGCTGATGATCCCGGCGCTGACCGTGCGTTCCAGGTCATAGGGACTGCCGATGGCCAGGACCCAGTCGCCGATCTCCAACTTGTCGGAGTCGGCCAGCTTGGCAACCGGCAATGGTTCTTGGCTGTCGATCCGGACGACGGCCAGGTCGGATTTGTCGTCCATCTTGATCTCCGTGGCCTTCAGCCGACGGCCGTCGCTGAGCAGCACAACGACTTCATCGGCGCCGGAGACAACGTGATGGTTGGTCAGCACGATCCCGGCCGGATCAATGATCACTCCGGAGCCGAGGTTTGGCAGCGAGCCCCGTGGCTGGCTGCGTTCCTCGAGGCCAGGCGTCTGCTCCTCGAACAGGTCCTCCGACGGGGCGCCAGGGAAGGGGCCCCGCCCAAGTGGGCCGCGTTCGAGCGGCGCTAGCTTGGTCTTGGTCTCGATGGTGACCACCGTGGGCAGGACCTTTTTGGCCGCGTTGCGGAAGGCCAGGGAGAGGGCTTTCGCATGGTGATAAGCGTCAGCCTCTTCGGCCGTCTCGTCATTGGCCCGTGCGGCCTGCGGCCCAAGCCCCAAGACGAGGATCACGATCCAGGCGAACCCGGTCGTATAATGGCCATGGGACATTCGCCAGTGCATCCGGTCTTCCTCCTTGTTCATGCCGACGGGTTGATAGACGAATAGCAAGGAATTCTCGAGCGAAGGTTGCGCAGCGGCAAGGTCGTATTTTCCTGATTCCTTCCCTCGGCAGGCGGGCGAGTGGGGGGCGAGGTTGACAAAAATCATGGCCCTTGTTAGGTTTACGAAAAGTGCTCCAACATGACGTTATCGGATGCGAATTCAAAGGCGGTTGTTATGGCGCAGGACGCCGGAACCGATTTGGCCCCCGAATTGTTGACTCTTCTGGAGAATTGTGAGCGGCGGATTGGCTATACGTTCTCCGACAAGTCTCTGCTACGGTCCTCGCTGACGCACGCTTCGGGGGCCGAGCATCGCTTAGCCTCGAACGAGCGTCTCGAGTTCTTGGGCGATGCCATCCTCGGGGCCGTGGTCTGTGAACTCCTCTTTCACCAGTTCCCCGAGTATCTCGAAGGCGATTTGACGAAGCTGAAGTCGATTGTCGTCAGTCGACAGACCTGTGCGCGGATCAGCGAATCGCTGGGCATGCAGGACTTTCTCATCCTGGGCAAAGGGATGAGCAGTCATCCGACCATCCCCTCGTCGCTTTTGGCGGACGTGTTCGAGTCGTTGATCGCCGCCGTCTACCTCGATGGCGGGGACCAGGCCGCGCGGGAGTTCATCAGCCACTATCTGATCCCGGAGATCGAACTGGCGGCCGGCGGAGAGTTGGGCGGGAACTACAAGTCCCTGCTGCAGCAGTTGGCCCAGCGCGAATACGGCACCACGCCCACCTATCACCTGCTCGACGAAAAGGGGCCGGATCACAGCAAGTGCTTCAAGATCTCCGCCCAGATCGGCTCGACCCGCTACCAGCCGGCCTGGGGGCGGAACAAGAAAGAAGCGGAACAGCGGGCAGCCCGCAACGCGCTAAGCGAGTTAAACCACGAAACGCCGCCATTTCCCTCCGACTGAGCGAGCAAGAGCCTCCAGGGCGACCAAGGCGACGGGAGTCGTTTGGGCAGCGATCACAGGCGGCCCAGACGACTCCCGTTTCTTTAGGACCTCCTCAGCAGAGTGTTGGGAGAGCCTGCCCACGAATTCCACAGAAAAGTCCCCAAAGAATAGAAACGCCCGGCACCGGCCGGGCGTCTCTTTCTCGTCGTAACCGTTGGTGACCCGTTCGGTCCTCCACCCTCGACTACCCGGTGGGTTGCTGCTCGGGAGCAACCGGTTCCACCGCGGGCGCGGCCTTCTTCCGGGACGCAGTCTTCTTCTTCGCAGCCTTCTTGGTGGGCGCAGCCTTCTTCTTGGCAGCCTTCTTCGTTACCTTCTTGGCGGGCTTCTTGGCCGCCTTCTTCTTCGCGACTTTCTTCGCCGCCTTCTTCTTGGCTGCCTTCTTGGGAGCCTTCTTCGCCGCCTTCTTCGCTGCTTTCTTCTTGGCCACCGTACGTCCTCCTAACAAGTGTTACCGGCGACTGCCTGGCCAGCGCTTCGGCTGGAGCCGATGCTCAACCAGCGATCACCTTTGAGACAAGACAACAAATCCAACACAATTCTGTTGTCCACACAATCGCGAATTCGAAACACGAAGGTCGCGTTTCTCGGGGACATTCCTTCGCCAAGCCCCCGGCTCCCTATCACTTCTGGTGACTATAGGGATAACACGTTGGCCTTATCGTAGCTATTTTAGGAAAACATGCAAGTAGCGATTTGCGCCAGTCGCAAGGAAAACTCGCTGGTGAATTGTTCAACGCGCCATCGATACCCGGACGAAGGTCGCGACGCGCATGTTGAACGTCCGAACACACACGCGTGGTGAAGAAAGATGGCCCGTCGGTCCTTGGCCCTCCCGATCGTGAATCCGTCGCGATCGTTGCCGAGACGTTGGCCGCGCACGAGCACTCGACGAAGCGTGTCGGTCACGCGCGACCTGAGCCGCGAGCCGCATCGCAATCGAAGCCCAGGCGGCGCGATCGGTACGGCCAACGACAATTCCGCACCGCGATTGTTCGCTAGATTCAGCTGCAATCCGGGCTTGTAACAGCTGAACTTGCAACAACTTACGAATGACGGAACTACCTGGGTTGCGTTTTGCGAGCGATGTCAGGCGATGGCGGGATGCGTGGCTCCTTGAATGCTCACCAACTGGCCACGCATGGGCAAGGGCCGCGAGATGTGTGCTCACCACGCGATGACGGTGAGACGTGGCATTACTGCAATGGTCCGTCGCGAATCATCGGACATCGCGGGCGAACCATCTGCCGGACGACTTGCCATCTTGAGCCGTCTCGTTGCTTGAAGCGAGGGAGATGGTTGTTGAACGACCAAGGGAGTCGCTAGATCTCGTGACGAGCCGTTCGTCGCGACTTACCGGCTAGACTCTTTGGACGAGTAGCCTTCCTTCGCTCCGAAACAGATTGGTCACTTTGTCTGCGCGCGCCTCGGTCGAAGCGTTACTGCGCAAGCAGAACGTCCATGCCGACCGGCGATGCGGCCGTGTAGATCGCTTCCATCGCGTCAAGGAATCTCGTTCCCGACCGCCAGAAAGGCAGGCTTCCCAAACGTTTGGGAAGCGCGGCGGCGATCGGCGGAACGTGGACCTCGCCGACGGAATCCGCCGGAAGATCGCCGGTCCCCCAGAAGACTTCGGGGACCGCGGGAAGCGGTTCGGCGGGCGGCGGTCGATCCTCTTCCATGGCGGCCGGCGGCGGCTCCGGCTCGGACCGACGCTTGGACCGACGCTTGGACCGTTTCTTCGGCGCGGCCTTCTCCGTGGGGCCGCCCAGGA
>JBDKTH010000748.1:0-5839 GCA_039680305.1 Thermoguttaceae bacterium
CGGGACGGATTTCAAATTGTTCGGCGACTGGGCGCAGTACGGCGACTTTACGTCCTGGCCCGATCAGGACTGGGGATTGTTCCTGGGCACCGGCTTCCATTGGGAAGAAGGGGAGACGGGCGATGACATCGTGTCCCACCACAACAATAGCTTTGTCGCCTGGACCATTGATGCCACGCTCGAAGGACACGGATTCAACCTCTTCGTTGCCGGCGTCGGTCGGCACACGACGGATCAGCAGGTCGCCATCAACCAGTACGGCTTCTTGGCCCAGTGCGGGTATCAGATCGTACCGGAGAAGTGGGAACCCTATGTCCGCTATGAGTACATCAACTTCGACCACGTCACCGGCATCGGCGGGGCGACAATTCCGAACACTAATCTCAACTTGGTTACCGTTGGGGTAAATCGCTACTTCGCTCGCCATGCGGCCAAGATTACCGTCGAAGCCATCTATGCGGCCAACCCCATCCCCGTTTCCGTCACAAAGATGGGGTTGCTCCAAGACCCGCTCGACGGACAGGTGGTACTTCGTTCGCAACTACAGTTGTTCTTCTAACGCGCGCTGGTGATCCCTTCGGGGAGTAGACCGTCTGAGGATTCGTCGATCTGCGTCGACGAAGTCAGGATGCTTCACAACGTCGCGATTGCTCATCCGACCGTCCGGGTGAACAATCGTGACCGCAAGACGCGTTTTCTCGCCCTGTTGCCGAGTCGCTCCTGACAAATAGGGGGAGGCAAGCCACCAGGTCGCGGTCGTAATCGATTACGTTCCATCTTCCCAGCGGTAATCTCGCTGCAATCGCGCCTTGTTGCGCACCTTCCACGGTTTCTTCGCGTGGATCGACGTGGACGGATATTGAACTCTCCACAAGCCCTGCCCACAATGGACGCGCAGGTTGCCCAACCTGGCTCAGGCCTAGAATTCCGTCCCAAGGAGAGAAATGTGATGCGATCGCTCCTCGCGATGTGCGTGGGTGCCGCCCTGGCGCTGAACGCGACCGTTGCTCGCTCGGAGAATAGCAACGGGGGTTCTGCCGCATCCCCAACCATGGCCACTGGAGTCGTTCACGCGCTGCCGGTGGAGACTCCTATGTCCATCGGGTCTATGATCCATCACGAGTCTCGCAACAATCCGGCGCCCCATTGCGTTTTACCCGTGATGGGCTACGAATACCTTTACGATCCAGGTCAAGCCTGCACCGTGAGTGGGTACGCGAGGATGTTTCAGTTCTAGGGGACGAGAGTCACCATTCCCGTTCCAAGATGAGAGCGACTGTCAGACGGGCACTGCTATAGGGCGAAGGCCAAATCACGCCACCCCCGGTCCACGATCGGTTGGAGCCACGTTGGTGCCATTGTTCATCGCTGTCCGATAGCGCAAGCGGCGTCCGATAAAGGTCTACGTTCTAATGCAGCCCGGATCGATGCCAATTGACCGCAAGTTGTATAGCGACGATTACTTTTCCGGCCTGACGACAATTAGAATTCCCAGATGCGTCCAGGGCTGATCGTTGGTTCGGTGTCATTGGATGACGCGGACTAAGTCCCGAAAACCAGTTGTCCTAGTGGCCAAAAGTTTACAACAACTTTACAACAATGTGGCACCAAATCGTGCTACATCGCTGCCCGATGGTGCCATACGGTCATCGACGTAAACTCGTAGTGGACAAAGGAGTTGCAGACGCAACTCTTTTGCACACTAGGACTTGTAAAAAACGCCGGTTTCAGGTTCAGGACCTAGTTCCCGTTAAGGGAGTGCAGGTTCAAGTCCTGTCTTCGGCACCTTGATACAAAAGGACTTACGTCGATACGGCGTGAGTCCTTTTTTGTTGGCCAGGGGGTAGGCCCCCTCAAAAGCCCCTCAATAAAATCCAGCCTGCTGGTCTGTATATTGCCAAAGCATAGCAGACTTGGGGCCGAGCGGGTGGCTGCGATAGGCAGGATCGGATCTCTGGCAGCTGGATTTCTCTCAGGCTGACTTTTCTCCAGTCGATCAGCCCGCCCCTCGCATTCGGGAGAAGACCTCATCGGCGATGCCGACCTCGTCAAGATTCTCGTAGTGCTGCTGCATGGTGGCCACGTTGCACCCGAAGGCAATAGCGGCGTCCGATTCGTGCACCCCACCATTCGGGCCTGGGAGATGGCCGTGGCCCGGAAGTTATGCAGCTTGAATCGCTTGGCCCCCTCCGTCGCCTGGAAATAGGCCTGGGCCTGCCCCTGAAGCCAGTGCACTAGGCGTCGTGGGGTGAAGTCCCGGACGACCTTCGCGTGGTTGGGTTGCCCTTTTTCAAGTGGGCCTGACGCAGCCCCTCGCAGAACGCCTCGAACACGTAAACCGGTCCGGCCACGACCTGCAACTGTTTGAAGAGGGTGGGCGACACAAGGCAGGTGCGTTCCTTCCGTCCCTTGGTCTTGTCAGCGGGGAAACGTATTCGGCCGTCTTTGAGGTCCTCGGTCTTCAGGCTGGCCAGTTCCGTAATGCGGCAGCCGATGTCGGCCTCGGTTTCGAGGAACAGAATAGGCAGTTCCCAATCCCACTGCTTCCGAAGCCAGTCGAAGAACGACTTCTTCTCGTCAGCGGCGATGACTCGCGGACGAGGCTTGTCGTACTTCGGCGGCTCCACGTCGGCGAAGGGGTTTGCGTCAATAATCTTCAACACCTTACGGAACCAGAGATCGAAGACGATGGAGAGATTGTCGATGTTGCCCGCAACCGTCCGAGGCTTTTTCTTCGCCGCCATGCGTTTGACCTTGAACTGCTCTGCCATCGCTGGCGTTACCTCCGCCGGACCATGGACTTCTGGGAACACCTTGCGGAGAGCATTGACGGCATACACGTACTGCATGATGGAGCCCGGTCGAAGATTATCGGCTTGGGCATGCTCCTTCAGTCGTGCGATTGCGTCCTCCCAGGATACGGACTCGGGGCGCTGGGCCGGCGGCGCGAAAACGTCCTTGATGATCAGCAGCGCTGCGTCGACGGCCGCGTGCTTGCTCTTGGCTCCGGTACTCAGCTCCTTGCGCCGATCCTCCGCATCCCGGAAGGTCGCAAAGTAGTAGGGGGAGCCAGGACGTTTCTTCAAGGAGTATCGGACTCGACGCCCGTCGGGCCGCCGCAGGAGGACTCGAACGATGTTCACGGACGAACACAGAGTTACTGTATGGAACGAAATTCGTCAACACGACTTGCGAGCCTTTTCGCGGTTCCTTCAAGCGGAAGTGATTCGGGAAGCGGCGGCGCGGGCGGGAAAGACGCTCGGCCGCGGACCGCTGCATTTGGGGAATTTGCTTTGGTTGGCTCTGGCTTCGGCCCTGCACACCACGAAGAACTTCGCCGACATTCTTGTCTTGACGCTCAAGCTGCTTTCCGATGCCGAGGGGTTTGCTACGACACCGTTGGCGGCGGAACAAAAGAAGGGCAAGCGTCGGAAGAAGTCGGCCCAACGCTCCAAACACGATCCGCGTCGTCTCGACCCCACCGAGGTCAGCGAAGAGGCGTTCGTCAAGTCGCGACAGCGGGTGCCGCTGGAATTCTGGTTGGCGTTGCTGGTGATCCTCGCCGAGCGCTTTCAGTCGCAACATGGGCAATTCGTTGGCTGGAAAGGTTTTCGGCTCTTGGCCCTCGACGGCACGACGATCCCTTTGGACAGTTGGCAGCCGCTGACCGAACACTTCGGCACCTCCAGCAACGGCCCAGGAAAAGGAAGACGACGCACCACGCAGGCCCGCATGCTCTTGTTGCAGTTTCCTTTGACGCGGATCCCTTACGCCTACGAGTTGTGCCCGTACACGACCTCCGAAAAAACCGCGGCGATCGGGCTTCTTTCTCGATTGCAGGATCAGGACTTGGTGTTGTTGGACCGCGGCTTCTGGAGCTATGGGCTGTTCTGGCAGATTCAACGACAGAATGCCTTTTTCGGGATTCGCCTGTTCAAGACCGCCGGACTCAAGCACCTCCGCAAGCTGGGGCCGAAAGATCGTCTGGTGGAATATGCTCCCACCGACCGCAAGTGGCGGAAGGAAGGCCTGCCGCGATCGATCACCTTGCGGCGGATCGACTACCAAATCCCCGGCTTTCGCCCCAGTGCCGTGGTCACCAACGTCCTGGATCCGTCCGTCACGGCGCGCGAGGATTGGGTGCGTTTGAGCACCGAAAGCGAGCCGGGACGACGATTAGATTCGGGGCTCTACCATCGTCGTTGGGAAATCGAGACCAGTTTTTCGGAGTTGAAGGTCATCCAGGGCATGCGGAAGGACAATCTTCGCAGCCGCACGCCCGAGGGGATCGCCTTCGAGATTGCTGGACATCTCCTGTTCTACTTGTTGGTTCGTTGGATGATGGTGGAGGCGGCTGTCCAGCACGGCTGCGAGCCTCTGCGACTCAGTTTCACTCATGCCTTGCGCGAGCTACACGATCTCAGCGAGAAGTTGATCACTGCTTCACCTTCTCGCGTGCGTCGGGTTCTTCTACCCCGACTGCTCGCACGAGTAGCCTCGCACTTGGTTCCCTTGCGCCCCGGCCGCCATTACCCGCGTCCCAACGACACAAAACCGAAAAACACCGGCAAAGGGAGAATCCGTTTGCCGCATAAAATGCTCACAAAATCAACGAAACCCAAAAAACACGGCCTACCTGCCATTCCAAAGGTTAGTTCCATTGGGCACCGCCCTACTTGATCACCGATCTTGTGCGGCGGGTGGCGATCAGGGCCAGGGAGCCTAGGCTCAGCAAGATCCATGTGGCGGGCTCTGGGACGGCCAGATCGTAGCCGATGACGTCCATCGCGAGGATGTCGAATTGGCTGATGGCGAGCAGCTCGCCGAGGGAGCCGGTGGGATCCATGATGCCCAGGCTTGGAATGCCGTCTTTCCAGTGGCTCGCCTGCCGGCCATCGCCGAAAGTGGCGCCTTCGGAAAAAAGGGCAATGCTGGTGACGCCGTTATCGAGCGAGAAATACTTGTTCCGCGTGTCTGCCGTCCAGTCGATCACACCAGCGTTCTTGCTTTCGGCAGAGTAGCGGAACATGTCCAGCGGAGCGACAAACGTGAATTGGTCGTCCCTGTAAACCGGGTCGGTCTCGACAAGCGGTGCGTTGTTGTCGAGGACGTCGACGCCGCTGACGAAGCCCAGGGCATGTCCGATCTCGTGGGCCGCGATGCCGACGAAATCGAACGCGTCGGCCAAGATCCCATCCGTCGGATCGAAGTCCCAGCTATAGGCCGAGCTGAACGTGATCGTGGCGTCGACGCCTGTATCATTCGCGGCCAAGAGCCCCAGGGCCTTGGCGTTGGCGGTAGTCATGTTAATGATCGCATTGTTGTCATCGCCGTCGTTATCGAGGTAGGGGGTCGCGCTGCCCGATCCATTGGGGTTATCCGAGGTCCGGTTGATCAACATGCCGAAAGTCGCTTCGGTCGGAGAAGGCGGAAGACCCGGAAGACTGGCGATCGCCGCCGCATCGCTGGCCGACAACCGGTCAAGATTCAAGGCGTTGTAGAAGGACGCGTACGAGCAGACGCCCCGCTGAGAGCCGGCCTGGGCGAGAATGCCTGTGCCAAGCGACTGAAACCCGATGTTGATGTTGATCGTGATGTCGTCAGAGAAGAGGCTGGCCCATCGTTGGCCGCCGGCGGCGAATCCGGCGATCGCCTGGGAGGCCATGCCTGTCGCTGGGGTGAAGTTGAACACCAGGGCCCCGGGGCTTGCCTGGGGGAATCCTGCGACGACCGTCAACAGCACGGCGACCAGTGCACTGGCTCTCAGGAGCATACTCGTGGTTCCTTTTCCTGGAGCGTTGGCGTCGTTGGAGGTCTCGCCGTCCAACCACCTCACGCC
>JBDKTH010001005.1:0-4074 GCA_039680305.1 Thermoguttaceae bacterium
GTCCCAGGCCAACGTGCCCAACACGTTCGCATCGGCCTCGCACGCGTTACAGCCGCCGGCGCTGACCTGACGCAGCTTGAGCGAGCGGCCAAACAGCCGATGGGCCTGCTGGTTGAGTGCCTTGGCCATCTGCTCCGCACGATCGGTGACGATCAGATCCTCACGCCGGGCGGCGGCCAGCTGATAGTCGTTGGAGAAGCTCACCGCCCCGCTCGGGCAGGCCTGCTGACAGGCCCGGCAGAAGAGACACTTCCCCAGGTCGAGCCGCACGCGGGGGGCCGTGGCGGCCAATTCGATGGCGTCGGTCGGGCAAGCCTCGGCACAAGCCTGGCAGCCCGGCGAACACTTCGCCTGCTCGACGACCGCCCGGCCGACGAACCGTTCCGGCATCGCGGGCGCTGGCCCGGCCGGATACTTCATCGTCCGATAGCCTTGTTTCCATCGTGCCCAGAGTACGTCAAGCATCGTCGCCTCGTGTGGTCTTTACCGTCGCCTCCTGCCTCGAAGGCGTCGGAAGCAAGTACATCTCCGTCCCGTGGGGACGATTGATAATAGCCCAGCGATTTATCGCTGGGGACATGGCACAAACAACCCGGCCAGTCCCGTAGGGACGACTGATCTGCGGAGACATCAGCCGTCCCTACGGGACTCTCGTTTCCTGTCGCTATTCAGTCCCAGCGATGAATCGCTGGGCTACTATCAGGTGTCCCTCCGGGACAAAGCCGGCCGTCCGATTTGTCCTGTCTGTCCAATCACAAGTCATGGCCGCAATAGGAAAGGTTGAAACTCTTGTTGCACAAGGGGAAGTCGGAGATCTGCTGGTTGCGCAGGGCATAGGCCAGGCCGAACCAGTTGTGCAGCGACGGATCGACGACCTTGTAGAGGGCCAGTCGGCCGTCGGGGCCGGTCTGGGCCACGTGGCAGATCTCGCCGCGCCAGCCCTCGGTCAGAGCCACGGCCATCTCGCCCGGCCGCAGGTCGCCCGCCCGCTCCTGAATCGGTCCCTCGGGCAACGAGGCAAGCTGTTCCCGCAGGAAGCTCAGCGAGCGTTGCACTTCCAGCCAGCGGACGTACGCTCGAGCAAAGACGTCGCCCGTGTTCCAGGTCGACACGGGGATGCTGGCGAAGCGGTAGATCGCATAGGGGAACTCGTTGCGCACGTCCTGCTCGTCGCCGCAAGCCCGCGCCGCCACGCCCACCAGCCCGATCCGCCGGCAGACGTCCAGCGGCAGCGTCCCGGTCTGGTCGAACCGGGCGAGCACCGAGGGGGTGGTCCAGAGGAGTTCCACCGCGCTGTGGATATCGCGGTCAAACGCATCGAGTCGCGCGAGCAAGTCCTCGGCATGCCGAGGCTCCAGGTCCATCGCCACGCCGCCGGGCCGCACCAACCCGCGGCCAAACCGGTTGCCGGCCAGCACGGCGGTCATGTTGAGCACGTCGCCGCGGAGCCGCCCGCAGTACGACATCGTGGGCAGATAGCCGACGTCGCCGGCCAGGGCCCCGAGGTCGCCGGCGTGATTGGCGATCCGCTCCAGCTCCGCCGCCACGCCGCGCAAGACCTGGGCTCGCGCCGGCACGCGAGTCCGCGACAGGGCTTCGATCGCCCGGCAGTAGGCATGCGTGTGGCCGATGGTCGTATCGCCGGCCAAGGTTTCCAGGTAGTGGATCGTCCGTTTGTTGGGGCCGCCGACCAGGGCCCGTTCCACGCCGCGGTGCTGGTAGCCCAACGAGATTTCCAGATGGTGGACGATCTCGCCGTGGCACTGGAAGCGGAAATGACCCGGCTCGATCACCCCGGCGTGCACCGGACCGACGGCTACTTCGTGGATTTCCTCGCCGGCCATCTGGAAGAAGTCGGTCACTCCGCACGTGGTCTTCTTGCGTCCCCAGAGATCGGCGCCCGGCCGCCGGGCTGGCTGGAAACGGATCGGCTTGAGCCAGGGATGCCCGACCGGCCGGACATGCCACTGCTCGGCGATTTCCCGCTCGAACCAGTGGGCCTGTTGGCAGCCGGGCGTGAATGCCGGATACTCGTCGCCGACCTCGCAGCAGCCGACCGCCAGGTCGCCCTGCTGGCTGCGGGCCAACACGGCCCAGAGTCGCAGCGAGCCGTTGGCCTGAGGTTGCCCAAAGAAGGCCGACAGCCGGGCTCCGTTGGCCACCTGGGCGACCAGGCTCTGCCGCAGCGTGTCCGGGGAAGTCACCGGGCACCGGGCCGCGTCAAAGGCGTGGCCGTTGTGCACTGAGAGGAAGGGTTCGTTTGCCATCAGTTCGCTCCTACCGCCGTCGCCGCATGACGCAACAGGTCGGCCAGTTGCGGCGGGATGTACACGCCCAGCACCAGCACGGCCAACGCGAGCACCGCCGGCGGGGCCACCGACCAGAGCGGCTCGCGCCGCCCGCTCTCGTCGGGCAGCGAGTTCGGGGCGCTCTTGCTCGGCACCCCGTAGGCCATCGGCAGGACGATCGTGGCCATGGCGACGAAGATCGCCGCCAAGAGCAGCAAGTAGGCGGCCGCGACCACAGGGTGCCCGGTGCGCAAGGCGCCCTGGAGGATCGTAAACTCGCTGATAAACAGGCCGAACGGCGGCGAGCCGGTGATCGCCAAAAAGCCGACCAGCCACAAGACGCCGGTCCAGGGGAGCGTTTTGAGGATCCCGCGGGTCTCACTGGTCGACTTGGTGCGATAGGCGGCCAGGAGATTGCCGGCGACCAGGAAGAGCATCGCCTTGGTGAGCGAGTGGTTCACGGCATGCAGCAGGGCGCCGAACCCGGCCAGCCCGCCGATCCCCACGCCCAAGGACAGCACGCCCATGTGCTCCACGCTCGAATAGGCCAGCATGCGTTTGAAGTCGGTCTGCCCGATGATGAACACGGCGGCCACGGTCATCGAGAACAGGCCAAAACCGATCAACAGTTCCTGGCTGAACGCGCCCTGCTGGGCCGCCACCAGGATGCTGTGCACGCGGAGGATGCCCAGGAACGCACAGTTCAACAACGCCCCGGACAAGAGGGCCGAAATCACCGACGGAGCTTCGCTGTGGGCGTCGGGAAGCCAGGTGTGCAGCGGGGCCAGCCCCATCTTTGTCCCATAGCCGACCAGCAATAGCAGAAAGGCCGCTCGGAGCCACAACGGATTGAGCGTCGCGGCACGCCCCAACAGGGCGTCGACGGTCAACACGACGTGCGGCTCGCCGTGCCCCGAGGCCGCCATGACCAGGAAGAAGTTGCCCAACAAGGCCAGGGCGATCCCCACGGAACAGATCAGCAGGTATTTCCAGGTGGCCTCCAGCGAGCGGTGGTGGCGGTGGAAGTAGATCAGCGGGGCGCTGGCCAGCGTGGTCGCCTCAACGGCCACCCACAGCAGGCCCAAGTGCCGGCTGAGGATCACCAACGTCATCGTGGCCAGAAACAAGAGCAGGCAGCCGGTGAACGTCGCCTCGGGGAAGTTGGTGAAAAGAATACCCTCTTCGAAGTCGTCGATGTTCTCGTCGTGCGCCTGCTCGCGCAGGTAGCCGACGGCATAGAGCGAAGTGGCCAGGAACAGGAGACTCGTAATGCTCAGGAAGACCAGCGAGGCCTCGTCGACGGCGATCCAGCCGTCGATAGCCGGCGCGGCCGGATGCACCCAGACGAGGCCGGTCAGGGCCGCGTGGGCCAAGGCCGCCACGACCAGCAGGGCGCGACGCGGCGTATGCGGGCGGAGGAAGAATGCCAGAAGGCCCGCCACGGTTGGTGTCAGCAACAGTCCCCAGATCATACGCTTAGTCCTTCAATGCCGAGAGCCGGTCGGTGTCGATGTGATCGAACTCGCGGTTGATATGGTGGATCATGATCCCCATGACGAACACGGCCACGAAGACGTCCAGGAGGATCCCCGCCTCGATCAGCAGCGGTTCGCTCACGGCGAAGGCCATGCCGAAGGCGTAGATGCCGTTTTCCATGGCCAGGTAACCGATCACCTGCATCAGGGCCTTGACGCGGCTGACGATCAAGAACAGCCCGACCATCATCGTGAACAGGGCCACGGGCGTGAGGAACTTCGACGAGTCGGGGCCCGGCAGGGGCAGACGC
>JBDKTH010000072.1:0-2101 GCA_039680305.1 Thermoguttaceae bacterium
GCTTGCGAGGCCCGCCAGATCCGTGGCAGCACAGTGGCGGGCCTCGCAAGCTCGGCACCGCCCTACCTTGATTACTGATCTTGTTCGTCAAAACCCGTCAGAGGCGTCTCCCAGGATCAACGAATAACGAATGTCGCTATTCGACCTTTTCTGCTTCTCCGTTCTCTCTAGCCGCGGGGCGCGGATCGTAGAAGCAGAAGAGGATGCCGACCAGCAGAAGGCCGATCGCCCAGAACGCCTCGCTGCTCCGCTGGCCGATCGCATAGTCGAGGCTGGTGTAGATCATGTAGAGGCTGTAAAGGCAGAACAACACGGGCGTGAGCGGATAGCCGGGAACGCGGTAAGGGCGGGGAATTCCGCGATCGCGCACGCGGAGGACAAACACAGCGACGCCTACCAGCAGGAGGAAGATCCAAAAGACGGGCGTCGTAAAGACCACCATGCGCTCGAAGCCGTTTCGCGAGAGCCCGAAGCCGACGACCAGGACGATGGTAAGCAAGGCCTGGATGGCCAGAGACGTCACCGGGGTGCCAAACCGTGGGCTCCAGCGGCCCAGCACGGTGTAGAGGCGGTGGTCCTTGCCCATCGCGTAGTAGATCCGCGCACCGGTGAAGATCATCCCGTTGATCGCCCCCAGGGCCGAAAGGCAGACGAGGAGACTCATCAGCCGGGCGCCCCACGGGCCCAGGCCGAGTTGCAACACCTCGGAGGCCACGGCCGACGAGCGACGAACGCCGTCGAGCCCAAGGGCGTGAACAAAGGCCCCCGTGACCAGGGCGTAAATCGCCGTCACGGCCAGCGTTCCCAGGACCAACGCGCGGGAGATGTTGCGTTCCGGATCGCGGACCTCGGAGCCGACGTAGGCCATTTCGTTCCAGCCGCCATAGGCATAGAAGACAAAAATCATCGCGAACCCGAACGAGGCCATCATCTGGCTGAACGAGCCGGCCGGAGCCGCGGCGGCAGGGACTGCCGGAGCCGAGGAGAAGCAGAAGCCGACCACGGTGATTCCCAGCAGCCCGAGCACCTTGGCCGTGGTCAGAATGTTCTGGGTCCACTTTCCCTCGGGGACGCCGAGAATATTGATCACGCTGAGCACCACGATCGACCCCGCCGCGTAGAGGATCATCGCGAGGGCTTGCCCGGTCGGACTGGAGCCGGTGGGCAGCGGGTACAATTCGTTGGCATAGCGGGCGAAGATGAAGCCCATCGCGCCGATCGACCCCGGACGAACCACCCAGAGCTGGGCCCAGGCAAACAAGAAGCCGACGGCACGGCCAAAGGCCCGGGTCAGATAGACGTAGTCGCCGCCAGCCCGGGGATAGGCCGTCGCCAGTTCGGCATAGCACATCGCCCCCACCAGGGAGCAGAGCCCGCCCAGTAGCCAGGCGATCATCAGCCCGCTAAACCCCGGGACGTTCTTGGCGATCAACGGACTGCTCTCGTAGATCGCCGCCCCCAGAATGATCCCCACGATGATCGAGGTGGAATCAAACAACGTGAGCTGACGCTTGGGGGCCGCCGGCTCAATGGCTGGCGTAGACGAGGACGATGTGGTCATGTTGGCTCACTGCAAAAAGGGCCTAAGGATCAAGCGGACTGGACGAACGCGAGGGAATTGGTACGATGGTAGAATTCGGCTTGTCGTCGGGACAGCCCCCTAAAAGGACCGTTTTGGAGTCGTTTATGCCAAGCGAGAAGGCGTTGGAAGTTGAAGGCGTGGTAACCGAGGCCCTAGCCAACACGCGATTCCGCGTGCAGCTGGACACCGGCCATCTGGTTATCGCCCACGTCGCCGGCCGGATGCGGAAGAATTTCATCCGCATTGTGCCGGGCGATAAGGTACGCGTGGAGCTCTCTCCGTACGATTTGACCAAAGGTCGCATCACCTACCGTGAGCGGTAGACGTCCCGATGGCGGATGACCTATCCCTAATGGCCATGCTCTTCGGTAACGCCCGCTTGGCGGGGCGGCGATCAAGGTATGGGTATTCGTGATTGGTCATCGGTCATGGGCGGCATTCGCCACCCCCAGGACAACCGACTTAGCAACAACCGCCCGCGGGGTAACCGCGGGTTGTTTCTTTTGGGGCTCATCCGGC